>DASUVR010000284.1:0-6121 GCA_036378855.1 Gemmatimonadales bacterium
CGTCGCCCAGAGCTGACGCACCGGGGCGGCAGTGGGCGGTGATCGGCGCCTTTGCGATCGTTTACCTCTTTTGGGGCGGCACTTTCCTCGCGCTTCGATACGCCGTAGCCGAAGTGCCGCCGCTCCTCACCATCGCCACGAGATGTATCGGCGGAGCTCTGGTTCTCTTCGCCTGGCTTGGCGGACGTGGAAAGCTGGAACCAACTACTGCATCGCAATGGCTCACCTCGGCGATCGCGGGGGCCTTCCTCTTCGTTGGATGCCATAGTGTATTGGCGGGGGCCGAGCAGCGGGTCTCCTCCGGCCAGGCGGCGCTCTACCTGAGCACCACTCCGCTTTGGATGGTGCTGCTTTCCTCCTGGCGTGAACGCCGCATGCCGCATCGCCTGGTGCTCGCTGGTCTGGTTCTGGGCGTTGCCGGCGTAGCTCTGCTCACCGGCGGAGACGGGGCCGGCACCGGCTCTATGAGTGACCGCCTGGCACTGCTGGGGGGAGGACTCAGCTGGGCCGCGGGATCTCTCATAGGGCGAGACGGCCGGAAGCCTCGATCGGTGGCCCAGTCAACTGCCATGCAATTGCTGGGAGGAGGTCTGATGGTGCTGCTGCTGAGCGCCGCTACGGGCGAGCTCTCCGGCTGGAGCGCTCACCAGCTCACTTCCCGAGGACTAATCTCACTTGGATTTCTGGTGTTCGGCGGAACCGTGCTGGGGTTCGGAGCGTATGCCTGGTTATTGCAGGCCAGGTCCACGGCCGCGGCAGGGACCTACGCGTTTGTGAATCCGGTGGTCGCCCTGGCGCTTGCCTGGCTGGTGGGAGACGAACCGTTCGCCCTCAGAACGGTGCTGGCCGCGGTTGTCGTCGTGGCTGGAGTGCTGTTGATCTGGAGAAGCTCGGCAACGGAGAGTCGCCCTCGTGAAGCAGCACGTCATCCCGAGCGCGGAGAATCGGCTCTGGGCCGAGTTCTCGAGGCGCTGGAGATGACGCGCTATGATGGCACTCCCGCCCAGATCAGACCCAAGGCAAATCCGGACTGAGCGCCCGCGGTACAATCCGGGTATTGGTGTCGGCCCGGACCAGCAGCGATCCGTTGGAGTGCACGATCGCGTTCAGGATGTCGTAGGTGCCTGGGCCGGGCACCGCCAGACCGTCCAGCAGGACTTCTCGCGGCAGCGGCTCGCTGTCCCCTTCCGTCAGTACTTCGCGAATCCGGATCGGACCCATGGTGCAGAAGAAGATTGCACCGATGTCCGCGTTCGCTGCGGGAGTGCGCCAACCATCGACTGCGGCGGTAACGCGAATCCCGGTCAGGTCGGCCCGGATCTCCTGGCCGTGCTTGATCTGGGCGTCGCTCATCCGCTCCCGTAGACGGTAGCTCTGTGAATGGGCATAGACGCGCGGTTCCATAGCTTCTCCCTCGAGGTGCCCCTCGCTGTGCCCGGGCGGTGCCGGGCGTTGGTGGCTGGAGTGCACCTCAAGGTTAGGCCGGCCGGCCCGGATTGTCGGTGGGGATGATGCTGGTCGAACCGTGGCCGGCGTCACCGGGGGAGTGTAGCAAACAGGCGGACGGGCGGACAGGCGGACAGGCGGACAGGCGGAGGGGCGGAGGGGCGGAGGGGCCGAGAGTCTCAGCCTGACCAGGAAAGGATCCCCCCGGTATTTTGGAGAGACCCCACTACCGGAAGGCGCCATGCGATATCTGATCGCCACTGCCATCGCCCTCACCCTGGTCGCGTGCGAGAAGCGGACCGAGCGTGACACCACTGTCATGGCCGACTCGGCCCGGCCGACCGATACGGTCATGGCCAGGGACACGGCGTCCTCGTCTCAGGCCGCAACCGCCGTTGCCGACCGCCTGCTCGGAAGCTGGACCGCCAAGGGATACGACAACGGGTCCAGCCGAGCCCAGCCATTCACCATGACCTGGAGCCGGTCTCCCGACGGGAGCCTGGCAGGATCGGTCGCGTTCTCGGGCGGGGAGAAGTACAACGTGAAGATGGTGTCGAGCGGCGACAGCACTTTCGTGTACGAGTCTGATCCGCATCAGAGCCCCACCCTGAAGGCTCAGGTGGTGACGCGAACTCAAGCCAAGCTGGTGGGCGACACTCTGATCGGCAGCTATCAAGCCAAGGCGAAGGGTGGGAAAGTACTGAAGGGCACGTTCAGGGCGACGCGAGGGTCCTGACGTGCTCCGGGGTTTGTGATCCCAGTCACATATGAGTCCGGCTCTTCTACGAGGATCGGCCGAGCAGGCCGATCCTCGGAACCAGAGATCCTATTTACCCTGCCCTGCCTTCGAACTGTCCGTCTGAGCCGACGGAGCCATCCGGAGGCTGTCGCCTCGGATTGGGATCTGTCTGGCCTGCCCTTGCACTCCCTCCAGCTCATCAGCAATCCGGTCTGCCTCGTAGACCTTCCGTAGCGCTTCCGTCAGGCCTCGAGAATGAACGGCAACGGCCCGAGCTGTCTCGTCGGTATATAGGAAACGGTTGGGCAGCTGCTCGATATTACCGTCGAAGATCAGCCCCACTACTTCGGCGTTCTGGTTGATCACCGGGCTTCCCGAGTTGCCGCCGATGATGTCATTGGTAGTGACAAAATCCAGCGGCTGACTCAGATCGAGCCGGCTGCGATGCGTCTTCCACCGCTCCGGAAGTTGAAACGGCGGCTTATCGTCGAACTCCGCAGATCGGGCATACAGTCCGTAGAGGCTGGTCTTGTACGGGGCCACAGTCCCGTTCATGGGATAGCTCTTCACCACGCCGTCGCTGATTCGCAGGCTGAACGTTGCATCGGGTGGAAGTGACCGGCCGTATGCCGCATAAATGGCGCGGCCGACCTTCTCTGCATTGGCGTTGGTCACGTCGCTGAGCCGGGCTGCCCGCTGCTGAACCCGCATGGCGATGGGGTTGAGCTTCCGGGCCAGGACGATGAGCGGATCCTTGGAGCGGGCGACTGCGGCCGAGCCGCCGGCCAGAAGCTGCGCCCGTACGGTGGAATCGGCCAGCTTCGTCCCGTTGATCGCGGCCTCAGCGGCCACCTCCGGGCTCCGGCCATCGAGAAATGCCGTGAGATAGGGATCGTTGACCGGAAGGTCCTTGCTGGCCTGAGTCAGCCAGGCCTGCAGCATCTGCTTCTCCGCCTCGGGCTCAGTTTCGATCGGTCCCGCAACGGAGCCCTTGATCAGGTCGATTCCTCCCGCCCGGTACTGCGGCAACCGGAGCGAGTCGGGGAGCTTGGCCTGCTCCGGAATCCGCACCAGTCCGCCGGCAACGTTCAGCAGGGGCGATCCACTGAAGCTGTACCAGCGCTGCCGCTTGGCTATGCCGGCCAGTTGCCGCTGGGCGGAGGCGATGGCGTCCCAGCTGGCCCCGTATCGGGCTTTGAGCTTTGGATCGGCGTTGACCCGGCGGCGGAAGTCGCGCTCGAAGGATCGCTTCTTGGCCATTACGGCGGAATCCTGCAGACCGGAGAGATAGCCGGTCACGGCCTTCTTCGAGTTCTTGAGGCTGAAAATCTGGTTCTCCAGCGCCCGCCTGGTCTCCTCATCCTGCTTCGACATCTCCTCCAGCACCGCCAAATTCCTGTCGTATGAGCTGAGCTGGGCCGGGTACTGCACATCCCGGAGATACTCCATCTGCGCGACGGTCAGCAGGCGGCCGGTCGATCCCGGATTTCCGGTGACGAAAACGGGATCGCCCTCCTTGGCTCCTTCACGGCTCCACTTCAGGTAATCCTTGGGTTGGTAGGGCTGGCCATTCTCGTAGACCCGCATCAGGCTGAGGTCGAGGTCGTAACGCGGGTACGTGAAGTTGTCCGGATCGCCACCGAAAAAGCTGATCGCCTCCTCCGGCGCCATGACCAGGCGCAAATCGCTGAAGCGCTTAAAGCGATACAGCGAATACGCACCACCCTGATGATATGTGATCACCTGACACTGCACGTCGGGTCCGGTCTCGCACGCCTTCTCCGTAGTGGCTATCGCCGAGTTGCGCTGGGACACTTGCTGAGCCGGTGTGGTAGCGGTAATGGCCTTCTGAATTTTCTGGGTGACGTCCTCGATTCCCTGCAACTGGTCCACGAAGAGCCCGGGACACTTTCGCTCGTCCGCCTGGGTCTTGGCTACGAAGCCGGTCTCCTGGAAGTTCGAATCGGGCGTCGAGACGGCAGTGATGCACTCGCGGGCGCAGTGATGATTGGTCATCACCAATCCGCGGGAGGACACGAACGAGGATGAGCAGTTGGGCAGCCGGATGGACGCCAGCCGGACATGATCCAGCCATTGCTGGGTGGGCGTGAACCCGTAGCGGGCCTTCCAGTAGTCCAGCGGCGGCGCCTCGAAGGTCCACATGGTGCCAAACTCCTTGATGAATCCGGCGGGGAGCTTCTCGGTGCCGAGCTCGCTCTGCGACGTCACCTGGGCGGGCGCCGTTCGTGCAACAACCACGGAGAGAACGAGCGTGCCAATCAGGATCGAAAGTCGTCTATCAAACATGCCAATTCCCTCGTGGTGATTGTGACAAGAACCGCGCAGCCGGGCCAAACGTTGCAGCCTACCTTCCCCCCGCTATTCCAGGTGGCGTGCTAACTCCTTCCGATCCAACGATTCACCGCAGGATCCCCGGTCTGTCACACATGGTACGCTTCCTGAAATGCAAGAGGTCTCGTGCCGGGCCGCGGACACTTCTCCTCGGCTGCCAAGATAAGGCATCCGCATCGGCCAGCGGGAGTTGTTATGGGAAGGTCCGTCAGGGAACTGGTAGTCAGTGTCATGGAGCCGGGTGCCGAAACGCCGCTCCCTCTGCAGGCCTTCCCTCCTCTAGACGTGAATCAGATACTGAGCGACTTACGCCTGAAGCAGCAGGCCGGCAAGCCCGACACTGCGGACACCACCGAGTTAGACATCCTGGACCACATCGAGCGATTGGCTCGCAAGGCCCACGAGGTGTACCTCGCCCGAGTTGATCACTACGAGGCCCTCATCCGCAGCGCTATGACCAGGTCGGATCTCCGGGTCCAAATCGAGGCGGCGGGCTCTTCGGCGCTGGCCGAAATCAGAGCCCAGCTCCTCAAGCACCAGAATCAACTCAACCGGATGCTGCAGGTGTTTCGGGCGAGCGATGATCAGTTTCGTCGATTCCGCCAGCAGCACGGCATTACCCGGCCGCCCAAGTACGTTTCCCTCGACAAGCGAAGACGTTTGGTCCTTACCCTTCTCACCCTTGTTCTGCTCCAGGCCGTCCTCACTACGTTTCTTTTTGCTGACTCTTTGCAGACTAGTCTCCGTGACGGCATGGTCCAGGCGGTACTGCTGTCGATCCTGAACGGGGGGATCGCCGCCCTTTATGCCCGACATGGCTTTCCCTACCTCGTTCATCAGCGACGTCCTTTACAGTTGGTGGGTGTGGCGGCCACGCTCCTGTATGTCATCGCGCTGCTTCGTCTCAGCGTTGCAATCGCAGAAGTCCGGGATTCGTCTGTCAGCCTCGCTCACCGACATTTGTTGACCGACGACCGATCCCTGATCCTGATCCTGCTTGGCTGCTTCGTAGGTCTGGCCGCTGCCCTCAACGTCGCTGCCGCTCAGGACCCCTATCCGGGCTACGCCGGAGTGGCGGCCGCGCGGCAGCGGGCGGTTCAGTGGTATGCCCGGAAGAGCGCCTATTCTCTGGCTGAGATTCTGGAGCTGAGGAATCGAACCGTTGACGATCTTCGAGGGGCGTTGCAGCTGGTCGGGGAGGCCGAACGCAATCTGGTTCGAGCGGTGGTAGGCCGGTCGAGCACTCACCAGGAATATGTCGTCTATCTGCAGCAGCTAGCCGGTGTACATCAGAACCTGGTAGGCCGGTACCGCGAGCTGAACTCACGGGTTCGAGAGGTCCAGGGATCAAAGGATTTGCTGCAGCCCGCGCTCCGGCCCATGTTCGCCGAGCCCCCCTCGCTGGCCGCCCTGCGTCAGGAAGAGGACGTGCGCAAGGAGGTGATTGCCCGAATCGAGCATTACATCAAGGCGGTGAACGACGAAGTCGATCGAGCGCTGCCACTATACCTAAAAGTAGGAGAGCTGGCAGGAATCGAGCACGCCGCCTGACTGACTTCCCGTCCAACAACCTACCGACCAGCC
>DASUVR010000285.1:0-4993 GCA_036378855.1 Gemmatimonadales bacterium
CGGGGCTTCGAAGACATGATCTCTCCATGAGGATCTACCGCCGTACCGTCCTACCGCCGTACCGCCGTCCCGTCACGCCTTCAAGATCTCCACCCTCACCTCGCTCTCTACCACGCGCCGGTCGATCAAGGCCGGCCAGTACGCCACGACCTCCTCGACCGCCGGTCGGCCGCCCGCAAAGCCGGTGACGCTGGGCGGACCGGTAAGCACCAGTGGCGCGATCTCCCGGGTGAACCGCTCGACCGGCGCTCGCTCCGGAGCACGAACTCCAACTCGCAGCTGCACCTCGGGCGCCTCCGGATCCGGCGGGCCGCTCAGATTCCCATGGGTGGCGTTGGCGCCGACGAACTCGGTGAGCACCTGCTCGTATTCCAGCCCGAGGTCTTTCAATCGAGCCCGGAGAATGCGGTCGGCGGCGCGCGCCTTCTCGTACGCCTCGGGCCAGGAGTACACCAGAGTCCCTACCGCCTTGTAGCCGTAGAAGTAGGCGATGGACACCTTGAGCATCGGCGTGCGGGGCCCGCCTTTGATCCCGCTCACCCGAACCCGGTCGCGCCCAAGCTGGCGCAGCTGAATGGTCGTGAAGTCGGCGATGCCATCGGGTGTGATGTAGCTGTGCGGGTCGCCCATCTCATAGACCAGCTGTTCGGTGACCGACGCGACCGAGACCACTCCGCCGGTGCCGGCATGTTTAGTGACCACGAAGCTCCCATCGGCCGAGGCTTCGACGATGGGAAATCCGGGGTTCTCCAATCCCTTCACCGACCGCCAGTTCTTCAGCAGGTTGCCGCCGGAGGCCTGGGCTCCACACTCGATGATGTGGCCGGCGACTGTTCCCGCCGCCACTTTGTCCCAGTCGTCCGCGGGCCAGCCGAACTCGTGAAAAATCGGACCCAAGGTGAGCCCGGTGTCGGTGACCCGTCCAGTGATCACGACGTCGGCGCCGCGTCCGAGCGCTTCGACCATGGGCGCCATGCCGAGATAGGCGTTGGCGGAGAGCACCTTCTGGCGGATGTCGGCCAGCGGTTGGCCAGTTTCCATGTTGGTCAGCGGGTGCCCGGCAGCAATCAGCTCGTCCAATCTCCCCAGGATGTCGTCCCCGCTGACCAGTCCGATTTTCACCTGCTCCGCAAGACCGAGCCTTCGGGCGACCTCGAGCACCGCTTCGGCGCATCCGCGCGGGTTTACTCCGCCCGCATTGGAGGTCACCTTGATCCGCCGCTTCACCACCTCCGGCAGGATCCGCTCCATCAGCGGAACGAAATCGCGGGCATAGCCGGTTTTCGGATCGCGCGACTTCTGCTTCTGCATGATGGACATGGTGACTTCGGCGAGATAGTCCATCATCAGATAATCGATGGGCCCGCCGTTCACCTGGCGCACCGGCGCCTCCAGCCAGTCGCCCCAGAAGCCCTGCCCGGCAGCGACCCGCACTACCCGATCATTCATCGCATCATCGGAGGATTGGGGAGCGGCAACCCGCCTTCCCGGGTCCAGCTGTGCTCTTCCGCCCGGGCGACAAGTACGCCCAGCGGAAAGAACCCGTCGCCCAAAGGCCAGGGACTTTCCGACAGAGTAAAGCCCACGCTGGAGCTCTTCCCCGGCGCGAGGGTGAGGGCCGAGTCCGCCGGCGTGGCGGGATCCAGGGCGACAGCAGAATCAGCATAGAGCCGGATGGAAGCGCGCAGCGTCCAGTTCTCCTCTCCATTGGGATCGGCGAAGCCGGGGAACAGCGCCAGGCGGATCGGCATGGTTCCGTGATCGTCGGGCAGCTTGGCCTGCAACCGGCCGAACGCGTAATTAAGCGGCTGCTTTTCGATCTGGCGCCCGACCGAGTCGAACAAGGTGACGCCGAAATCGGTGAACCGGCTCCACTGTGCCCGCTCCATACTGAGATCGACGACGACGGCCTTGGCCCAGGCCGGGGCCACGAAGGGAATCTCCCGGACTCCGGATCCTCGCGCGACCACAGTTTCGATTCGCTCGCCGCCGCCCAGCAGCAGGGCCAGATCGGTGCGGATGGGGGCGGTGGTCAGATTGGTGAGCCTCGCCACCGCCCGGTCTTTTTCCCGGCCCAGCTGCAGCCGCAAGGGAGACTGGGTGACCTTGACGTTCACCGCGATGCGTTGAGCCGTTGGGGCGACGACCACCGCCTGATACGCGCCAGGAACGACGTCGCGTGCATCCACCAGATACACCGCCTCTCGCTCGGCGGATCCAATGGGCCGGGTGTACTCGTCGCGGTAAGGCATTCCGTCGGGCTCATGGAGAAACGCCAGGCCTTTCTGCCCTACGCTGGCGCTGGAAATACGGAGCTCGAAGGGTCGGGCGCTGTCGGCGCTGAAGAAAGAGCGCAGCTCGCTCCCGGCGTCGAGCGGCGCGGCGGACCTCAGCTCACGAGTGGTTGACGCCATCGCCTCGGGAGCAATTACGGTAGTGACGAGGCGGAATGCCGGTCCGGCGAGGCTGTCCGCGCTCCAGCCGCTCACCGTTGCGGTGTATCCGCCGGGCGTCTTCAGCCCGGACACGCGATAGCGCACGTCCACGGTTGCGGTGCGGCCAGTGAACGTCACCTTTGCGGGCGCCGAGGCCCAGGAAGCGTCGGAGCGAAGCGAGTACACCTGCCGCGCGGCCGAGTCAGACCGGGTCAGCTCGAATCGCTGGACCCATATCGAGTCGGACGGCGCCTTCTGATGCAGTCCCGCGGTCGGCCGGCCTTCCTCACTCAGCGCCCGAACAGCGATATCGGCGATGGTGCGCGGCGTGCTCAGCCACTGAGCCGCCTGGGCGACCTGCGGCAGGCCGGTCCCCTCGTCTACCGGAGTCGCACCAGGGAGAGGCCGCGCGGTGACCATGAGTGCCTGTTTGATCTCGCCGCCGTTGATGGGCTTCTTCTCCTGCACCAGCTGAGAAACCAGCAGCGCCGCCAGCCCGGCCGCATGGGGCGAAGCCATGCTGGTACCCTGCTCGATCTCGTGACCGGTATTCCATCGAGGAACGGTGGAGTACGCTACGCCGGGAGCGATCAGATCGGGCTTGGCCACTTCGCCGCCGCGCGAGCTGAAGTAGGCCAACAGATCGTCGTGCGACCCACCGTTGGGATTGGGAGGCAGAAAAGTCGAGGGCAGCGTGGCCCCGACGCTGATGCTCCGCCGGGCCGAACCGGGAAACCCCATGGTGGAAAGGCCCGGCCCGTCGTTGCCTGCGCTGATCGTGAACACCAGCGCGGGATTGGCGGCGAGAATGGAATCGATGATCCCGTCGATCCGGGCGGTGCCCTCCACCTCGTTCCCTACCCCGAAGCTCAAGTTCAGCACCAGAGGCAGCCGGCGGGTCTGCGCGAACTGAATGGCATACTCGACCGCGCGCACCAGGCTGCCTGATGTGGTGATGCTGCCCTGGGCGCTGTTCGCAATCTTGAGCCCCAGCAGCTGGGCCCCGGGAGCGACGCCGTTGAAACCGGTGACGCCGTACATGTCGTGTCCAGCGGCGATTCCCGCCACATGAGACCCGTGGCTGTAGCTGTCGAACACGAGATCCAACTGAGGATCCTTTCCGTTGGCCGAGAAATTGGCTGCCAGATTCATTCCCGGGGCCCGCCCCCGCCGCGCCCAGCCAAAGCTCTCTCGCGAGACCAGATAGTCGTGCACCGGGCGCTCCCCAGCCAGCGAGCCATCGCCATCGGTGTCGGCAAAGAGCACCCAGCCGTCAGTGGCACGGGTGACCACCAGCGGCAGCGTATCCGAGTCATTGCCGTTGCCGTTCAAGTCGGAGGCTGGAGGCTCTCCCAGCGGGAGCTCCGCGATGGTGCCCCCGTAGTAAGGGCCCCCGGTACTCACGGCGGCCACCCGGCCAAATCCTCGGAGCCGGTGTCCCCCAATCTCGATCGAATCGCCGACCGGGGTGACGGGGCGAAGCGGTACCGATCCTTCGTGAGAGAAATCTCTGAGGTCCAGCAGCTTCGGCGTGTCGGTGCTGGTCGTGAGCAAGCCCTGGATGCCAGGATCGATTCCGGTATCGAGAATGCCGATGAGCACGCCGCGCCCGTCGAACGTGGGATGCTGCTGCAGAAAATTTTCCACCCCGGTGCTGCCCAGTGCCATCCAGCCGTGGCTGTACGCTGCCTCGGGCGGGACCATCGGTTGGGCCGGTTCCTCCTCGTCTGGTTCCTTGCCGGGCGGTGGCGTCTCCGGCGCCTTGGTTGACACCCGGCCGGGATCGATGTTGGGCTTGGGCGGGGGAGACTCGGGCTCTGGTTGCTTCGGGGCGCAGGCGAGCGTCAGCATCAGAACAAGGAGGCTGCAGCGAATCCAGGGCATTGAGTTCCTAGCGGAGAGTGGCCGCGTCGAGCTGCGGAAGCACGAAGGGTCCGAGGTGGGGACCGGGGTAGTTGGCGCTGATTCGAAGGGTAAAGGCGAGAAGATCGCGGGTTTCTTCCGGCGTGATGATGGCGTCGACGAATCCGCGTGCGGCAGCGAACCGGGCATCGAGCTGCTGCTCGTAGTCGGCCCGCATGGATTCCATGGACGCCTTGGCGTCGGGCGACGGTTCCCTGCCTTCGCGCTTGGCCTTTTCCAGCTCGGCCCCGTGCACCGCCATCACCGCCGACTCGCCTTCCATTACGCCCATTCTTCCGGTGGGCCAGCTCAGAATGAAATCGGGATCGAAGCCCTGTCCCGCCATGGCATAGTACCCGGCGCCGGACGCGTGATTGATGGTCAGCACGATCTTGGGCACTACCGCCGTAGCCATCGCCTCTACGAAGTGGGCTCCGGCCCGGATGATGCCCGAGTGCTCGGCTTCGGAGCCTACCATGAAGCCGCTCACGTCCTGGATGAACAGGATAGGCAGCCGTTCCCGGCTTGCCGTTTCAATGAAATAGGCGGTCTTCTCGGCGCTCCCGGTGTAGACGATTCCGCCGAAACGGGGACGCTCACCGGGCTGGCCTTTCACGACCCCGCGCTGGTTCGCGATAACAGCGACAGGTCGGCCT
>DASUVR010000286.1:0-9631 GCA_036378855.1 Gemmatimonadales bacterium
GGAATACTATGGGATGATGGCATATGAGAAGTTTGAAGCGTGGAAGGCGGCCCATCAGCTCGCGTTGCTGGTTTACGACGTCACGAACAATTGGCCAACCCAGGAGCGTTATCAACTTACCTCGCAGGTACGGAGAGCGGCGCTGTCCATCCCCACCAACATCTCTGAAGGTGCAGCCAAAAGGGGAAGAACAGAATTTCGCAGATACTTGGATATAGCTAGGGGATCCCTGTCGGAGTTGACCTATCTCCTTCATTTCAGCAGGGATCGTGGACTGCTCGACGTCGAGACTATGGAAAGGCTCGATGCGCTGAGAAACCATACCGGTAAACTCACTTGGGGACTGTATAGGTCTCTTGGTCGGTCCAAGTTGCCCTAATCCCTTCGTTCCCCCGCCTCTC
Organism: Gemmatimonadales bacterium; assembly: GCA_036378855.1. GTDB lineage: Bacteria > Gemmatimonadota > Gemmatimonadetes > Gemmatimonadales > GWC2-71-9 > CAVVWJ01. Next base: position 402 of record DASUVR010000286.1, read on the forward strand.
CGACTCTCCGACCCTCCGCCTCTCCGACCGTCCGCCCTATCTTCCAGCATGCCTCCCATGCAGGACATCTCCAACCCCGAGGAGCGCCAGCGCAACCTCGACCGGATGAAGGTCAGGGCCACCGGGCTCCTGTTTTTCATGGGGGTCGTCTTTATAGTTGCCCGGATATACGAGGCCCAGCACCCCTGGCTCGGCTACATCAGGGCCACGGCCGAGGCGTCCATGGTGGGCGGCATTGCCGATTGGTTCGCGATAACCGCCCTCTTTCGCCATCCGCTCAACATCCCCATCCCCCACACCGCCATCATCCCCAACCGGAAAGACCGGATCGGCCGGAGCCTGGGGAACTTCGTCCAGAACAACTTTCTGTCTCCCGATGTCCTCACGACCAAGCTCAAAGCCGCCCAGATCAGCCGGCGAGCCGCCGAATGGCTGAGCCAGATGGACCATGCCCGGATGGCGGCGCAGCAGGTGGGATCGGTGCTCAGGGGAGCGGGCAACGTGGTACGGGACGAGGACGTCCACGCCCTGTTGGACCGGACCGTGGTCGAGCCGCTCCGCCAGATGCCCATTGCCCCGGTGCTCGCCAAAGGACTTGCCCTCCTCACCATCGACGACCGGCACCAGCAACTGCTCGACCGGGTGATCCATGGTCTCACCCGACTGGTGGCTGAGAACGAGGAGTTGATCCGGGAGAAGATCCGGGAGGAAAGCCCCTGGTGGGTTCCGAAACTGGTGGACGACCGGATCCATCAGAAGGTGCTGGGCGGAATCGAGCGGACGCTCTTCGAGGTGGGCGAAGATCCAGACCACCCACTGCGGCATCAGTTCGACGATCTGCTGGCCGAATGGATGGTGCAGCTGCAGGATTCACCCGAGGTCATTGCCCGAGCAGAGGCAATCAAGCAGCAGGTGCTGGACCCGGAAACCAGCGGCCGGCTGGCCGCCTCGCTGTGGCAGGAACTGAAGCAGATCCTCGGCCGGCAGAACGCGAGCGCTGAAGGTGCTCCGGGGCCCGTCGCCCGAGGACTCTCCGCGCTCGGCGCCGCAGCGCTGGAGGACGATGCGCTGCTGGAAAAGATCGATGGCTGGGTGACCGACGCAGTTTTGCGGGTCGTGGAGCAGCACCGAGGCGAGGTGGGAGGGCTCATCGCCCAAACGGTGAGCTCGTGGGACCCACAGGAGACCTCACGGCGGATCGAGCTCCTGGTGGGCCGAGACCTTCAGTTCATCCGAATCAACGGCACCCTGGTAGGCGGATTGGTCGGACTGCTGATCTACTCCGTCACGCGCTTGTTGTGAGCGGAAGGGCAGAAAGTAGGAGGAGCCGACGTCAAATTTGATTGTGGGCAATTATTGAGGGTACGACTGGCACTTCCGATACTCACGCATTGCTCACAGTAAGTCTGACGGCCCACGTAATCCGGAGCTGGAGCCTGCTCCGGAGGGGCGCGTCAGCACGAGGGGAGGAGACCGGGGCAGCCCTCGAGGATCGTCGGGCGACGAGGAGTGCCCCGGGCTCTGACCGTCGAGTGCTGCAGCGCCCCCGGAGGAGTAGGATCCAGCTCCGCCCAAAGCAGAATGCCCGCGAACCTGCGTACCTCATAAGCCCTCGACGCAAGCCGCTGGGAACTTCCGGGCTAGGAACTTCTCACAATCGACGGCTCCGGCGGATCACTCCAACCAGCCCAACCCTCCGGCGCAAGCACGTAGCGTGTGGCCGGCTTGCCCTCGAGCTCCAGGCGATCGAACGAGGCGCGATATCCCTTGCGGTCGGTATGTCGCAGCTTCGCTCCGAACCCAGTCGTAAACCGCTCTGCCGAGCGTGCGTCATCCCAGATCACGTACCACATCAACACCGGCCCGTCCGGTGTCCGTACCACCCGATAGCGGTCTCCGCCCCAGCCGCGAGGAGCGGCCTTCCTGGGTTGCAGTGCACCCGAGAGCTGGGCCGCGAGGATCGAGAGCTCACTCTCGCCCAGCACATCCTCGTACAGCGTCGCCGAATCCCGGGAAAACCGGAGCTCGACCGGCTGGTCGCCCTGGGCGTAATGATCGGGAAAGAGAACCTGCTCGGTGGAGGAGGGCATCCTTGGCCCATAAGGCACAGTGTCCTTGAACTGCGATCCCTCCCACCAATGCATGAACTCCGCGCCCGCCAGATAGGGAAAGACCAGAGCCTCGCGCACCACCAGGGGGGCCCGGGCGAACACCGGCATGGACGCCTGCCCCGTCCGGATTTGTCCGGCGTACTCGCTCCAGAAATCCGGATCTCTGGTCGGGTCCATCTTGGGGGGAAACAGCGCCTTCATCCCGCTCAGCGTGGCCTGGCCTTCCAACACTGACTGCGCCGCCGCCAGGCGGTCGTTGTTCGACTTGTCGTGCAGAATGGAGTCGAGCGGGAGACGCTCTCCCTGCAGGGCATGCACCATCTCGTGGGCGACCACCACCCGCAGCTGAGCCGGGTCTGCTCCCTCCACCCCAAACAAGGTTGCCGAATCGGGATCGTAGTACCCCGCGACCTGCTCGGTATACAGCTCCAGCAGCAGAGGCCTGAGATCCAGCGTATCGGGCAAGAGGCCGAACAGCCGATACGCGGTCTCCAGTCCCTCCAGTTTGGCGGGTGGCAGCTCGTCGTCCAGCTTGCTGAGCAGGTACTGCCGCACCTGTGCCCGGGTCCGAAGGGCAGATTTGGGAGGTGACTTGAACTTGAGCCCGGTGGCGAGCTCCACCCGACCTCGAAGGCTGTCCACCAGACGGCTCAGCGTATCGGCACCGACCGGCTTGGGGCGCTCGCCCCGGCAAGCAGCTACAAGCCCCGTCAAAAGCAGCAGATGCAGAACTGAGACTCTCACAGGTAGCTCAGCAATCTGCCGTATTCCTCTACCATTTGCCGCACCAGCGGCATCGATCCTGATAACAACAGAAAGCCGGCGGCTGCGGTGAGTCCGACCCCAAAGGGGAGATATCCCTGAGACTGGAGGCCCTCGGCAGTGGCGGGCGAGGCAACCAGGGTGGCTCGTTTCCCGAACCATAGTGCCCCGATCACGATGATCATTCCGAGAACAAGACGCGGAAGGGACAAACCGGCGCCCGCGGCAACGGCAATGCCGGCTCCGATGAGTCCTATCACTCCCACCCAGGAGTATCGAGCTATACGCTGCGGCAGCAGAAGAGCCACATAGTAGGCGATGCCGGCGCCCAGAAGGGCCTGGAACAGACCACTCAATAGTTCATTCAGGTGTCGTGTCGCCAAGGCGAGTGCCATGAACAATATCGGGAGCGCTCCCACCACCACGAGTCGGAGAACCAGGCCCCAGCGAAAGCCAGGGTGTGCCGCTTCCGGTTCCACCATAACAGGAGTGACGGGAGGGGTACGGCGGGACCAGACCGCGGCAAGCAAAAACAGAAACGTGCTGATGACTGCTCCAAGGAATAGTACCGGTACGATCGCTTCCCAGCCGAGGAAGGCACCGATCATCCCCATCAGCGCACAATCACCACCACCCATCGCCTCTTGTCCGATTGCCATTTCCGAAAGTTCACCGATCAGGAGTACCGAACCGGCACCCACCAAAGCGCCCTGCAGACTCGGCACCAGGAGAGAAGAATCCGACCAGGTGGAGAGGGCCACCGCAAGCAGAGTTCCGCCCAGGGAAAACTCGTGAGGGATGATGTATTCCCGAGCGTCGGTCATGGCGATGCCGAGCAGAATCGTTCCAAACACGGCAGCCCGCAGAGCCTCGACTGTGAGTCCGTATCTCCAGACCATGTAGGCCCAGATTGCTGCAGTGGCCAACTCGATCAGCGGGTACTGCACTGAGATCGGCTCGCCGCACCCGCGGCAACGCGCACGGAGAATCAGCCAGGAGAGCACGGGGATATTGTCGTACCACGCCAGCCCACGGCCACAGCGCGGGCAGCGCGACCGGGGGTGAACCACCGACTGCTTCGGCTCCGCTCCCCAGCGCAGGATGCACACATTCAGGAAGCTGCCGATCATCGCTCCGAAGACCGCAGCCACCACGATCTCCAAGCCGAGCGGAAGATCAGCGAGCACGGGTGACCTCGTACAACAGGATCCCGGCGGCCACCGCCACGTTGAGCGACTCCACTCCGCGGGCCAATGGGATGGCCACCCGCCGGTGAGCCGCCAGCTCCAGGGACGCGCTCACGCCGGCGCCCTCGTTTCCCAGTACCAACGCCACCGGAGCCCGGTTCGGGCTGCGTCCCGGCAACTGCTCTACTCGCTCACCCGCGGTATCGGCCACCCAGAGCTCCGCTCGCTGAAGCCGGGACCACGCCACGAACTCTTCCGATGTGGCCGAAATCGTCGGCAGCGTGAAGCTCGCTCCCATGGCGGCGCGCAACACTTTGGGATTAGTCAGATCCGCCGTCCCTTTCAGTGCCACCGCTCCCGCGGCGCCTAATCCCAACGCAGTGCGAAACATGGTCCCCACATTCCCCGGGTCCTGCACTCCATCGAGCACCAGCAGCGTGGTCCCGGATAGCAGATGGATGTCCACCCAGCTCCAACGCCGAGGCTCGATCACCGCGATAACGCCCTGGGGATGCTCGGTATCGGCCAGGGCCTCCAGCTCACTCTCGCTGACGTCTTCCAACCGGATGCCGCGGCCCGCCAGCGCCGCCTTGAGAGAGTTCCCCCGGGTGGTACTTTCCAGCGTCGCAGAAACCGCCGCACCTCGAATCGCAATGCCGCCGGCGAGCGCCTCCTCGACGAGACGAACCCCTTCGGCCAGGGCCAACCCACGCCGTTCCCTGCCGCGGCGGCGGTGCAGGTCTCGAATCAGCGTCTGAAGGGAGCTGCTCATGCCGGTGCTCGCCCGATGAAGATTGCCCTCACCATTGCCGGATCGGATTCCGGTGGTGGCGCCGGGATCCAGGCGGATCTCAAAACCTTCCAGCAGTTCGGCGTCTTCGGGACGACGGTGATCGTCGCTCTGACCGCCCAGAACACCCGGCAGGTCCGCGCGGTCGAGAGCGTCCCCGAAAACATGGTCACCGAACAACTCACCGCACTGGCGGAGGATCTTCCCCCCGCGGCGCTCAAGACCGGCATGCTGGCCGAGGCGGCGCTGGTCCGGCTGGTTGCGCGCGCGATCCGGCAAAACGGCTGGGGACCGCTCGTGGTCGATCCGGTTATGGTGTCCACCTCGGGAGCCCGGCTCCTCAGCACCGAGGCCGAAGAGGTAGTGCGAGAGGATCTGGTTCCGCTCGCCGCGCTGGTCACCCCGAATTTGGACGAGGCCGCGATCCTGACCGGCCGCGTGGTGCACGATGGGCCGACAATGGAACGGGCCGGTGCAACGCTGTTGCGGTTCGGCGCCGGCGCCGCCCTCATCAAGGGAGGGCACCTCAGCGGGCCGGTGCTGACCGACATCCTGGTGACGCCATCCGGAATTCGCCGCTTCAGCCGGCCCCGGATTGATACCTCGTCGGTCCATGGCACCGGGTGCACCCTGTCAGCGGCAATCACTGCGGGGCTCGCGCTCGGCCGGCCGCTGGAGCGGGCGGTGGAGGACGGACTGGACTTTGTCCATCGCGCAATCGCGGCCGCACCCGGACTGGGCAGCGGTCACGGTCCGCTCAATCACACCGTGTCCGCTCCTAAAGCTTCGCAATAATTCCTTCGACCAGTCCTGCCAGCTGACCACCGACCCGGCGAGCAGCCTCCATCACTTCGAGATGATCGAGCTTTTGCGGCAGAATCCCCGCGGCGGCGTTGCTGACCACGGAAACTCCCAGGCAGCGAAGCCCCCGCGCCCGTGCAGTGATGACTTCCAGCACGGTAGACATCCCCACGGCGTCGGCACCCAGCCGCTCCAGCATCCGAATCTCTGCCGGTGTCTCGTAGCTGGGCCCGAGAAGCTGCACGTAGACCCCGTCCTGCAGGGCGAGGTGTCGTTCCTGCGCCGCCTCGTGGGCCAGGGCCCGGAGTGACCGCTCGTAGGGCTCTGACATGTCGGGGAACCGCTCCTCACCGGGCAGCACCGGTCCGATCAGCGGATTCCGGAACGTCAGGTTGATATGGTCGTTGATCAGCATCAGGGCGCCCGAGGTCAAGCTTCGGCGGATTCCCCCGGCGGCATTAGTTAGGATCAGCGTCTGGATGCCCAGGGTGGCAAAGACCCGGACGGGGAAGGCGGTAACGCTCGCCTGGTGACCCTCATATAGATGAAAGCGCCCGCTCTGGGCCAGGATCTCCTTGCCTGCCAGCTTGCCGACGACCAGCTCGCCGCCGTGTCCGATCACTGTGGTGTCCGGAAACCCCGGGATGTCGCGGTAGGGCATTCTCACCGCGTCCCCAATCCGGTCGGCGAGTCCGCCGAGTCCGGAGCCCAGCACCACGGCCACCTGCGGCCGGCGCGCCCCGATCTTCCTCCGTATCGCTTCAGCCGCTTGCTCGATGTGCTGTATCAAATCGTTCTCCGAATTATCAAGCTTCATTTCGCGACTGGCGTGGTTTCCTCCGGGCGCTGCAGGACTCGACGGTCGGAGCCCGGATCTGTGTAAAGGGTGGAATTCCTGCGCCACAACCGGTCTCCTCCCCTCGTCCTGACGCGCCCTGCGGATCCCCACGCCAGTCGCTACCACCTTATGCTTCCTCGACCCGGTCGCTACCGGAGATGAAGCCTACTCGGAGGAACGCCGCCCCAGCCGTGGTCATTTCTAATCCTCCGATCGTATTCAATCCTTCGCTCTCACGATGGTAGCCACTGGAGCGGGAGCCTGGCCCGGAGGGGCGCGTCAGCACGAGGTGAGGAGACCGGGGCATACCTCGATGAACCTGCCACGGCATGATGAACCGCCCCGGGCTCCGAGCGTCGAGTGCTGCAGCGGCCCGGAGGAGCAGGCTCCAGTTCCGGTCAAAGTAAAATTCCCGCAATCGTCGCCGACAGAAAGTTGGCCAGCGTCCCCGCCAGCATCGCCCGAATCCCCAGCCGCGCCAGATCGCGCTTGCGCTCCGGCACCAAGGCGCCGATGCCGCCCAGCTGAATACCCACCGAGCTGAAGTTGGCAAATCCCGCCAGTGCAAAGGACGCAATAGTGAATGACCGCGGATCGAGCTGACCCTTCAATGGTCCCAGCTGCGAGTAGGCGATGAATTCGTTGAGCACCATTCGGGTGCCCAGCAGGCTGCCGACGGTCCCGCTGTCGTGCCAGGGAACGCCCATGATCCAGGCGATAGGGCGAAAGATCCAGCCCAGCACCGTCTGCAGGTCGCGAGGAAACCAGCTGATATAGCCATGAATGGCGGCGAAACCTCCGTTCAGCAATGCGACTAGTGCCACGAACGACACCAGCATCGCGATCACGTTCAGCATCAGATTCAAACCCTCGCTGGTGCCTCGGGCCGCGGCATCGAGCAGATTCACGTCCTGCCTGGGCATGTCGAGCTTGACCTTGCCATAGGTCTCCGGCACCTCGGTCTCCGGCTCGAACAGCTTGGCCATCATAATGGTGCCAGGGGCGGTCATGATCACCGCGGTCAGCAGGTGCCGGGCTTCGATCCCAAAGGCGATGTACGCCACCATGATCGAGCCCGAGATGTGCGCCATCCCCGAGGTCATTACGGTCATCAGCTCGGACCGGGTCATCCGGGCAAGGAAGGGCCGGATGGTGAGGGGCGCCTCGGTCTGACCCATGAAGATGGACGCCGCCACATTGAGGCTCTCCGCTCCGCTCGCGCCCATCACCCGGCTCATCAGGATGGCAAAGGCGCGCACGATGAGCTGCATGATGCCGAGATAGTACATAATGGCAAACAGCGCGCTGACGAAGATGATCGCGGGCAGGAGCTGGAACGCGAAGATCACGCCCAGGCTGGAGTTCGGCTTACCCAGCTCGCCGAAGACAAACTGCGAGCCGATGTAGGAGTAGTTGAGGATTCCGGTCACGAAACTGCCCAGCGCGCGAAACAGCCGCTGACCGGCCGGGATGCGGAGGACAAAGATGGCGAACAGGAGTTGCAGGGTAAGCCCCCAGGCCACCACCCGCCAGCGGATCTGCCGCCGGTTGTGCGACAGAGCGATGGCAATGGCGATCAAAGCGACGATGCCGAACAGACCGGTCAGCCGCGAGCCAAGGCTCTGGGGTTGGTGAACCAGTGTGAGGTCGGGCTTGGGTGGCTGGAGCACCTGCGTGTCGGCCTGAACTCGAACGCTGTCGGCCTGAGTCTGCGCCACCAGCCCGCTGACCCCGCGCCAGGTGAGCCCCGGAATCATCCAGGATGAGAGGAGCGCGGTGATCAGGAGGACAGAGCCGAGCAGCCAGCGTAGTCGCATGGAAAGGGATCCTTCGCTTCGCTCAGGATGACAGCCGGGGGCTTAGGATCACAGCCGTGCGTGCGATGACAGCTGAGGGCGACTCGAGTCATGGGCTGCGAGTGTTGAACGTGGTCGCGCTATCCCGAGATCCGGCTGTTATCCCAAGTGTCTCGGGACTCGTGTCTCGTGTCTCACGACTTGTGTCTCGTGTCTCGTGTCTCGCGACTCACCTACAACGCCGCCAACTCCTCCTTCACTCGCGCCAGCAATCTCTGTCGCTCCGGCCACCGCAGGAACGCACTCTCGAACCCATTGAGAATCAGCCGGTCGATCTCGTCGCGGGTAAAACCCAGATCGGTGTGCGCCAGCCAGTATTCGTCACTCAGGGAGACGCCGGTCATCAGCCAGCCGTCGGTGCACAGGGTGACGTTGAGCCCGGCATCGAAGTACTCCCGCACCGGATGGTCCGACGCACGTGGCACGGCCCGAGTCTGAATGTTGCTGGTGATATTGATCTCCACCGGAATCTGACGGTCCCGGACGTATTCCATGAGTGACTGATCGTCTCCGATCCGGGTGCCGTGGCCGATCCGGTTGGCATGGCAGAGGGCGATCGCCTCCGCGACCGACTCCGGCCCCGCGGCTTCGCCCGCGTGCACCGTGATGCCGAGGAATCCCTCCTGCGCCAGATCGAACGCCGCCTTGTGCCGGCCCGCAGGCCGGCCAGCCTCTCCTCCCGCCAGATCGAACGCCACGACGCCGCGGTCACGATACGCCACGGAGAGCCGTGCGATGGCGATTGACACCTCGGGACTGTAGTGCCGGAGGGAGCAGTTGATCACCCGCGTTACCACGCCGAAATCCCGCTCACCCCGGGCGAGTCCCAGCAACTCCGCGTCGAGCGCCTGCTCCATGGTGAGCCCACCGCGGGTGCTCAACTTG
>DASUVR010000287.1:0-8633 GCA_036378855.1 Gemmatimonadales bacterium
TATCTACACGAGCTGGCCACCGTAGTGCACGGCTGGTATCACCGAACCCGCACCCTCGGCGAGCCGGCCGATGTCGAGAAAGCTCGGCTTCTTCTCACCCGTGCCGGTCGCATCGTGCTGGCCAACGGTCTTGCCCTGCTAGGCATCTCAGCCCCCGACAGGATGTGACACCATGACCCTGCTGGTCGTAGGCAGCATCGCGCTGGACTCGATCTTCACGCCCTTCGGCGAAACCGCGGATGCATTGGGCGGATCCGCGGTCTACTTCAGCGTTGCTGGATCCATCCTCCACCCGGTGCAGGTGGTCGGAGTGATCGGGAAGGACTACCCTCGCCATGAGCTCGAGAACCTGGCGGCACGCGGCATCGATTGGGGGGGTGTCGAGCAGGCGGAGGGCGAGAGCTTCCGCTGGAAAGGGAAATACTCCTACGACCTGCAGAGCCGCGAAACCCTCGAAACTCGATTGGGGGTGTTCGCTGACTTCCAGCCTCGTCTCCCACCCGCCTTTCGGTCGGCAAAGTTCGTCTTCCTGGGAAACATCGACCCCGATCTCCAGCTCGGCGTATTGGAGCAGGTGTCGAGCCCCGAGCTGGTGGTCTGCGATACCATGAATTACTGGATCCAGGGAAAGAAAGCCGCCCTGCTCCAGCTGCTTTCCCGGGTCGATGTCCTCATGGTGAACGACAGCGAGGCGCGTGAGCTGAGTGGCGATTGGAACATCCATCGGGCCGGGCGCTGGATCCTCCGGCATGGGCCCAAGCGGGTGGTCATCAAGCAGGGCGAGCACGGCGCGCTCCTCATCGAGCCTCGTCGGACCTTCTATGTGCCGGCCTATCCGTTGGAGAACGTGTTCGATCCCACCGGGGCAGGGGATGCCTTCGCCGGTGGCTTCATGGCCTACCTCGCACGCACGAGATCAGTGGCCGAGGAGAACGTCCGCCGGGCGATGGTATACGGCGCCGCCATGGGGTCGTATGCCGTGGAGCAATTCGGAATTCGTGGCTTCGACCGAATTACGCTGGCGGATGTGGAGCAGCGGGTGCAGGCCTTTCAGGATCTCACCCACGTGAGTTTAGCCAAGGTGCTTACGTGAAGGCTGGCAAGACCAGCGAGTACGCCCGTGCCGGGGTGGACCTGACAGCTGCCGATGCCGCCAAGGCCCGCATCGCCGACCTGGTAAGCAGCACCCGCACCCGCCACTCCCTTGGAATGGTGGGCGCCTTCGGCGGAATGGTCCGAGTGCCACCCGGCATGAAACAGCCTGCTCTAGTGATGAGCACCGATGGCGTGGGCACCAAGGTGATCGTGGCGATGCAGGCGGAACGCTTCGATACAGTCGGCGAGGACCTGGTCAACCACAGCGTCAACGACATCCTGGTGCACGGTGCCCAGCCGCTGGCTTTCATGGACTATATCGCCGGTGCCGAGCTGGGCGTGGAGCAGATCGCCCGCATCGTCGAAGGCATCGCCCGGAGTTGCCGGACCCATGAAATGGCCCTTGCCGGCGGCGAGACCGCCCAGATGCCCGGTCTCTATCAGCCAGGAACCTTCGATCTGGCCGGTACCATCGTCGGCGTGGTCGAGGAAGATCGAGCGATTCATGGCAGTGCCATTCTCCCCGGCGATGTACTCCTCGGATATGCCTCGACCGGACTGCACACCAACGGCTACACCCTGGCGCGCCACATCCTTTTCGATCGTGCCGGATTGGGTCTGGACGATCTGCTCGAGGGAACTGGGCAAAGCGTAGTAGACGCTCTCCTGGCGGTGCACCGCAGCTATTACCGGAGCGTCAGTCCGGTGCTCGACCGAGTTCACGGGCTGGCCCACATCACTGGAGGAGGAATCGGCGGGAATCTGGTGCGGATATTGCCTGAGGACTGCGCCGCGACGGTGGATCCGGCTACATGGGAAATGCCGCCGCTGTTCCAGTATCTGCAGCAGGCGGGGCAGATCTCCACTGAGGAAATGCGAGACGTATTCAACCTCGGCGTGGGGCTCATCGCCGTCCTGCCCCCGGCCTCGGTCGCGGCGGCGCAAGCTGCCGCAGGGCGAGACGGGGTCACCACATGGGTGATGGGCGAGATCCAGCGAGGCAGAAGGGCCGTGCGTTTCGCCCGTCCGTAACGGAGAATACGATGCGCGCGCCATACCTTCTCGCCGGGTTATCTGCCGTCGCTCTCGTTTCACCTCTCCTGGCCCAGACTCCGGAATGCTCGGCCTACTCGGGCAACTCCGAGATGGTATGCACCGCTGCAGTCGATGGCACTCGCGCCTTTCACCCCATCTTGGGTATGCTCGTCAGCGGGGGCAATCCAACCATCGGCTCGGCCGCCACGCTGGGCGGATTCGGCCATGCATCGCTCACCCTTCGCGCCAACGCCAGCAACGTGGTTCTGCCCGACGTCCGATATACCGGCAGCAGCTCGACCGTGCCCGGTGACGAGGTGCTGGTGCCCGCGCCTATGATCGAGGGCGCCCTCGGGGTTTATAGAGGGATGAGCGGCGGGCTCTTCGCCGTGGACCTCCTGGGCTCAGCCCTACTGCTGCCCACCGAGCAACTGAAGAACTTCGCTGTAGACCCCGACGCGCGCCGGGTGGGAAGCCTTGCGGTTGGTCTGGGCTACGGTGCCCGGGTTGGCCTCATGCGGGGCACCGGTCCACTGCCGCACATCTCTCTCAGCGCCATGCGTCGAGATGTTCCGACTCTCATCTACGGCGATGTGGCGAGCGGGGACACTTATGGGTACACGATGAACCTGCACGCCACCAACCTGCGCCTCATCGCAAGCAAACAGGTGGCCGTACTGGATCTCGCCGCAGGTCTGGGATGGGACAAATACACCGGCAACGCCATCATCCAATTCCGCGATCCAATCACCTCGACCCTCCAGCCCAACGTCCCGGCAGACTTGAATAGCTCACGGGTACTCGGGTTCCTGAACGCCGGGCTGAGCATGTCCATGGTGCGGCTGACTGGAGAGGTCGGGTATCAAGGTGGCGAGGACCAGAACCTCTCCACCGATTTCGAAAACTTCGACACCACTCAGGGAAAGTTCTTCGCCGGCTTGGGCCTGCGAGTGAGCTTCTAGCGCCGGATGAACGAGCGGGAAGCGATGGGCCGCGCCCTGGACCTCGCCTGGCGAGGTTGGGGACGGGTCCAGCCCAATCCCCTGGTAGGCGCGGTGATCCTGCAGGATGGCGAGCTGGTTGGAGAAGGATGGCACCCTGAATTCGGAGATCGCCACGCCGAGGCGGTAGCACTGGCTGGCGCAGGTGAACGGGCTCGGGGGGCGACGATGGTTGTAACCCTCGAGCCCTGCGCGCATCAAGGGAAGCAGCCACCCTGTACCGAGGCGATCATCCACTCAGGCATCCGGCGCGTGGTTGCCGCGCTGCGCGATCCCAATCCCGTCGCAGCGAGCGGGGCGAAACGACTGCAACAAGCCGGCATCGAAGTCGAGCTGGGCCCCCTCGCAGAGACAGCTGCCGCCCAGAATGCCATCTTCCTCCATTCCATCCAGCATCCTGCCCGACCGTACGTGGCGCTCAAGCTGGCGACCACGCTCGATGGTCGGATCGCCGACAGCTACGGCCGCGCCCGCTGGATCTCGGGTCCTGAAGCCCGCGAGTACGTCCAGTGGCTCCGGGCCGGTTTTGACGCCATCGTTGTCGGTGGGCGGACCGCCCGGCTGGATGATCCTTCCCTGACTGTCCGCGGACCCGTCAAACCCAGAGTTCCTCCCCGCCGGGTGGTCTTCGACCGGGCTGCCGACCTGGGTCCGCAGCTCGGTCTGGTCAGGAGCGCCGCCGAGGTCCCGACGGTGGTGGTGGTCTCTCCTGCGGCTGACCCGGCTCGCATCAAGCGGCTGCAAGGCTGCGGCGTAACCGTTCTCCGGGCTGATGAAGCAGCCACGGCGCTATCGCAGCTACGCGAGCTGGGAGTAAACTCGATGCTGGTAGAGGGCGGCGGACAGCTGGCCGGTGCCCTGCTGGGCGCGGGCTTGGTGGATCGGTACTACTGGCTTCAATCGCCTCTGTGGCTGGGAGACACCGCGGTACCCGCCTTGTCGGGCCTGCCACCGCGCGACCTTGACCAGGCGGAGCGGTGGCGGGTGGTGGAGCGTCGGGCCTTAGGAGAGGATACCCTGCTGGTCATCGACCGAGGCTGATGTTCACAGGAATCATCACCGAAGTGGGCAGCGTTGCGCGGGCCGATCACGATGCCGAAGGGCTGGAGCTGACGATACGGTCCAGCTATTCCGATCTTGAGCTCGGCGAGAGCATCGCGGTCGACGGCGCCTGCCTGACCGTTCAAAAGCTCTCTGACAGCACCTTCCAAGCCCACGTCATCCGCACCTCACTGGACCGCACTCGATTCGCAGACTACGTCCCGGGGCAACGGGTCAATCTGGAGCGAGCCCTTCGGCTGGGTGATCGCCTGGGCGGGCACCTGGTCCAGGGTCATGTGGACGGCTTGGGCCGGGTCGAGATGGTTGCGGAAAGAGAGGACGCGCGACTGTTGAACATCCGGGTGCCTCCTTCGATCGGTCGTACGTCGGTGCCCCAGGGCTCGATCACCGTCGACGGCGTCAGCCTCACGGTAAATGCCAAGCTGGAACCTGACCTGATCCAGATCTCCCTGATTCCGTATACTTTACAGCATACGACTCTGGGCGAGCGCCGAGTGGGCGACCGGGTGCATCTCGAGGCCGATACAATTGGCAAATACGTGGAAGCTCTCTGGGAAAACCGGGTAAACGGTCAGCGGTAAGCGGGGATTCTGTGACGACTTTCGGCACCATCGAGCAGGCGATCGAAGACCTTCGTAACGGAAAGATCATCATCGTGGCCGACGATGAAGATCGCGAAAACGAAGGAGATTTGGTGTGTGCCGCCGAGCTGGCCACGCCCGAGATGATCAACTTCATGACCCTGCACGGGCGCGGACTGATCTGTCTGGCTCTGACCGGCGAGCGATGCGATCAGCTCGGACTCTCGCCCATGACCGAACGCAACACCGAGGAGCTCTCCACCGCATTCACCGTCAGCGTCGACGCGCAACGCCGCTTCGGGGTTACCACCGGCATTTCCGCGAGCGACCGCGCCACCACCATCCACGTTGCGATCAATCCGGCTACGGTGCCCTCCGATCTTCGCCGCCCGGGTCACGTCTTTCCCCTGCGGTCTCGGCCCGGCGGCGTGTTGCAGCGGGTGGGTCAGACGGAGGCCAGCGTGGATCTGGCCCGGCTGGCCGGACTCATCCCCGCCGGTGTCATCTGCGAGATTCTGAATCCCGATGGGACCATGGCCAGACGCGCCCAGCTACATGACATCGCCGAGCAACACGGTCTCACGTTCGTGACCGTGGCTCAGCTCGTGGCCTATCGCCTCCGGACCGAGCAGCTGGTCCATCGCGTGGCCGAGGCCCGGATTCCCACTGAGTTCGGCGACTTCACCATCATCGGTTACCGCAACGACGTCGACAAGGCAGAGCACGTCGCTCTGGTGCACGGAGAAATTGCCGGCGAGCCCAATGTGCTCGTCCGCATGCATTCGAAGTGTCTCACCGGAGACGTGTTCGGCTCGAAGCGCTGCGATTGCGGCTCTCAGCTTCATCGCGCCATGGAGCTGATTGCCCGCGAAGGCAGGGGAGCAATCGTCTATCTGGACCAGGAAGGGCGGGGAATCGGCCTGCTGAACAAGCTGCGAGCATATGCGCTGCAGGACAGCGGGGCCGATACGGTGCAGGCCAACGAGCGGCTGGGGTTTGCCCCCGACCTGCGGAACTACGGCATCGGTGCGCAGATCCTGCGGGATCTGGGGCTGTCGTCCATCCGGGTGATGACGAACAATCCTCGGAAGCTCGTGGGCCTGGAGGGCTACGGTCTCGAGATTGTCGAGCGGGTCCCGCTTCAGGCCGATCCCAACCTCGAAAATCGGACCTATCTCCAGGTCAAGCGCGACAAGCTGGGCCACCTCTTCACCCACTGATCCAGTGCCCGACTTCTCCGGCCGGCTGCGGGCCTGCGGGCGGGCGGTGATCCTGGTCAGCCGTTACAACGAATTGATCACCACCAAGCTCCTCGAAGGTGCGCTGCTGGGCTGTCGCGAAGCTGGGATGGAGCGGGAAGCAGTGGATGTAGTATGGCTGCCCGGTGCGTTCGAGCTGCCGGCTGCGGCCTCCGTTGCCGCGGAGTCCAGGGTCTACGGCTGCATCGTGGCTCTTGGGGCGGTCATTCGGGGAGACACGCCTCACTTCGAGTATGTCGCCGGCGAGGCTGCCCGGGGTCTGCAGGAGGTCTCGGTACGGTACGGCATTCCCGTGGGATTTGGAGTGCTGACGGTAGAAACCCTGGAACAGGCAGTCGATCGTGCCGGCGGGAGCGCCGGCAACAAAGGCTACGAGGCCGCGGTCGCGGCGTTGCAAACCGCCGACGTGCTGAGTCAACTTCGGGCCTACCATGCTCAGGACTGAGACGAAGAGCCGAGCCCGCGCCCTCCAGATCCTTTATGCCTGGGAGCTGCAGGGCGCTCCTCCCATCCCCAAAGTCGCCAGTGGTCTGGCTCGGCTCACCGGGCCCGAGCCACGCGTGCTCGACCGAGCCGAGGAGCTTGCCGCCGACATCGTGGCCGAGGTGGCCACACTTGATGCCCAGGCCGCCGGTGCCGCGGAAAACTGGCGAATGAACCGGATAGCCGTGGTGGAACGGAACATCCTGCGGCTGGGCATCCATGAGCTGCGCCGGGGGCAGGTCCCACCCAAGGTGGCGATTGACGAGGCCGTGCATCTGGCCCACTGGTTCGGGGACGTCAGGGCCCCCGGGTTCGTGAACGGCATACTGGATGGCATTGCCCGTTCGCTGGGCCGGCTCTAAGCAGCCAACTTCCTTCCACGGTGAACATCCTTCTGGTTAACTGGCAGGACCGGGCCAATCCGCATGCTGGGGGCGCGGAGATCCATCTGTTCGAAATCTTCAGCCGTTTGGTCATTCGAGGGCATCGGGTTCGCCTGATCTGTTCCGGCTGGAGCGGGGCACCTCGACGGGCCGTCATCGATGGCATCTCGGTCGAGCGATTCGGCGGCCGAAACAGCTTTGCCCTGAAGGGGCGCGGCGCGGTGCATCGGGCGATCAAGGCCGAGCGGCCCGATGTGCTGGTGGAGGACATCAACAAGCTTCCACTTTATCTGGCTGCAGGTACCTCGATTCCTTTCTGTGCCATTGTGCCCCATCTCTTTGGTGAGACCGCGTTCGACGAAGCCCCATGGCCGATGGCAGCCACGGTCTGGGCAGCAGAGCGGCCACTCCCCTGGGCCTACCGGAGGGCCGGATTCCATGCCATCAGCGAAAGCACCCGGGACGATTTGGTTGCCCGAGGTGTTTCGGCCGCACGTGTCAGGGTAATTCATCCCGGCGTGGACGGCCGCCGCTTCACCCCCGGGCCACCGGGGCGCCGCTCGACGACGCCCACCTTCTTGTATGTTGGAAGGCTGAAGCGTTATAAAGGAATTAACTTGGCCATTGAGGCTCTGGCGAAGGCGCGGCAGCAGCGACCTGACCTCCGGTTGGAGATCGCCGGCACCGGTGATTATCGCGCCGAACTGGAGCGGTTGGTCGTGCGGCTGGATCTGGAGCGGGCCGTGACCTTTCACGGCTTTGTCAGCGAAGAACGAAAGATCGACCTCATGCGGTGGGCCTGGGCGAACGTGTTTCCCTCTCCCAAGGAGGGATGGGGAATCACCGTCATCGAAGCCGCGGCCTGTGGTACGCCGTCGTTGGCCTCGAACAGTCCGGGGCTTCGCGACTCGGTCCGCCATGGGGAGACCGGTTTTCTGGTGCCCCATGGGGATGTCGCGGAACTGACTGCGCGCATGATCGAGCTCTCCGACACGCCATCGCTGGTTGCGCGATTGGGAGAACAGGCTCGCCGGTTTGCGGAAGGCCTCACCTGGGAGCGCACCGCAGCGGCAACCGAAGATCACCTACAAGACATTATTAAGGGTTCGGCCCAAGGCTGAGTCCGGGAGAAGAGCCATGCAGCCCACCATCACTGCCCGCCACTGCGAGATCTCGGATACACTGCGCGATCGGGCTATCACCGTGGTCCAGCGGCTGGGCAACCTGGCGTCCCGCTCCATGGAATCGGCGGTGGTATTCGATTCGGACGGGCTCCAGCAGACAGTGGAAATCAGGCTCCATATTCCCCGGGGCGAGGTGCTGGTTGCCCGAGGCGATGGTCCCGACCACCGCACGGCTCTGGATCGGGCGGAGGAGCGGCTCAAACGCCAGCTCGAGCGGGTTGCCGATCGGCCTCGCAGGGCTCGTTCCGCTCCCACCGACAACCCGCGCTGATGCTTCGGCTCGGCGATTTCCTGTCTCGCCGGGGCGATCCGCTCCAGCTGGAGGCACTGACCGGCGAGCTGGGGCTGGACCGGCCAATGACCGCAGCGGAGGTGGCGGGGCCGGGGCTCGCTCTGGCGGGATATACCGGACGCTTTGCCGCCAACCGTCTCCACGTCCTGGGCGAAACCGAAATCACCTACCTGAGCTCGCTGGCGCCGGAACAGCGGCGCCAGTCGCTCACCACTTTTTTCAGCTTCGATCTGCCCTGCGTGTTCGTGACCAAGGGGC
>DASUVR010000288.1:0-7380 GCA_036378855.1 Gemmatimonadales bacterium
ACCGAGATCTCCAGAGCGGTAGCATCCATCCCGGGAAAATTTCTTTGTTGTTGTTATTCCCACCCTTTTTCTATCGAATGCTAGATACTCTGGTAACTGAAGTGACGTGTGCTGCCGAGGCTGCGGCGATCTCAAATCCGCCGCGATCCTCTGTGTCCTCTGTGCCTCTGTGGTGAATAAACCCAGGTCATCTCGCTGATCGCGACGGACTTTCCCGCGATTCCCCTCGATCCTCGGCGTGATGCTTGATCGAGCGTCCTTCCACCAGAAATACCACGTCCTCCCCGATGTTAGTCGCCAGGTCGGCGACGCGCTCCAGGTTCCGACTCACCAGAAACAGCTCCATACCGGCGCCGATCGTGTGCGGGTCTTCCATCATGTGGGTGAGCAGAATACGGAACACCGATCCGTGCAGGGCATCCACCTTGTCGTCCCTTCGGCAGACTTCGCGCCCGCCGGCGGCGTCGCCCCGGATGAAAGCCTCCAGCGCATTGGAGAGCATCTCCCGGGCCAACCGGGCCATCTCCACGATCTCGGGCTCCGGTGCGATGGGCCGGGCCTGAAGCAGCCGTTCGGTCGACTGGGCGATGTTATGAAGTTACCCGCCTCGTTCTTGATCTGGGCGTAGGGCAGCTTGTTGGAGATGGCGTAGATCAACTCCACATATCCCAGTGCGCCCTCGGTCTGCTTGATCTGCTGGGTCACACCTTCGTTGCCCTTGGCCCCCAATCCGACCGGCCAGTTGACCGAGGTCGCGTATCCGACCTTGTCCTTCCACTCCCGGGAAAACTTGTTCGAATAATCAGTGAAGACGTAGGTCGTGCCGGAGCCATCGGAGCGGTGGACCACGATCAGATCCTGATCCGGCAGCTTCACCCCGGGACTGATTGCGGCAATTCTGGGGTCCTTCCAGTTGGTGATCCGGCCCATGAAGATGTCGACCAGCAGGTTGCCGTCGAACTTGAGCTGGGTATTTCCCAGCGCTGGGAGGTTGTAGGTGACAGCAACCGCGCCGAGCACCGTGGGCACATGGAGCACGTTGCCGTCAACCGCTTGAATTTGGGACTCGTTCATGGGCCTGTCGCTGGCCCCGAAGTCCACCGTACCCTCGGTGAATTGGCGGATGCCGCCGCCGGATCCGATCGACTGATAGTTTCTGGATCCCAGTCTTCTTGTTGTAGGCGTCGAACCACTTGGTGTAGATCGGATTGGGGAACGTTGCGCCGGCGCCGGTCAGCGTCTGAGCCGACAACGGCACGGCGGCCGCAAGGATTCCGCTCACTACCAATAGACTGCGCTTCATTCCCTATCTCCCCGTTGTGTCATCCTGGCTTTTCTCAGCTGCGTTAGAAGTTCACCGTCAGCGCGCTGCGCAGGCCGCTGATAGCCGGCGTGATATCGTCCTGGAAGCTCTGGCGCTCGTAGGCCACCCGGAGCTGCGCCTTGCTGGACATGTAGATCCCCAGCACCGCGGTGATCAGGGTTGCCCGGTCGCTGTCAACCGCGGTGTTGGGGTCGGCCAGGTCCACCCGGAACGCCGGCTCGATGGCATAGAGCCACGACGTCGGGCTCTTGAACCGGTAGTTGTAGGCCGCCAGCCCCTGGACGCCCCGGATCTTGTTCTTGGCGGCGGTTGCATCGTTACCGTCGAGGTACTCGCCCAGGACGTACAGGCCTTCATCCCCGGGCTTACCCCACTGCGCGTCGACTCCCCAGGCATAGTTGGTGAAGGCGGAGTCGGGAATGGTCCCGACGGTGACGATGCCATCGTGGGCAAACCAGGAAGCCCCGATGTCCAGCTTGGACCAGATTCCGGCGGTCGCCCGACCTCCGTAGCTCTTCGTGTTGTTTACGTCGTTCAGACTCTCGCCCTGCCCGTTGTAGGCGCCGAACTTCAAGGTCACCAGCCGAACATCATCGAGCTTGTACTCGTAGCGGAGGCTGGCGCCCACGTCGTGGGAGAGGAAGCCATTGGAGAGGAACAGGTCGTTGGAGGCCCGGGGCAGCAGGCCCTGTCCGGCGCCCCGCTCGATGGAGACCAGGTTATTGGATGAGGTCAGCTCGTAGCGACTGTAGGGCCGCTTCTCCTGACCCGCTCTCAGGTACAACCCACCCTTAGACGCCTCGGGGCTGAACCGCACGTCAATCCACGCGTCTCTCAGCCGGAGGCCACTTCGTCCGGTTGTGCGACAGACGAGTGGGGTCCCAGTACAGGTGGTCACCACGTTGGTCAGGTTGCGTCCCCCCTCGAACGAGGGCTGGATGTACACCGTGACATTCTCGGAGATCTGGCCCCGTGCCTCGATTCGGGCCCGGCGGGTGAAGAAGTTGCTCTCCGATCCCACCGTGGCCGCATACGGCTCGTTGTCGAAGACGTAAAACTGCTCCTGGAGCCGTCCGGTGACCTTGACGTTGGGGTAGGTGGTCTGTGCGCCTGCCGATTCGAGGCATCCGATCGTAGCCACCACCAGGCCGAGCACTGCCCTTCGCGCCAGCGGGTTCATAGGTCCCTTCGAGTGAGAGTGAGATCAGTTGAGTTGCGGGTAAGAAGCCCGCGCCAAGTCACGAGGCACCCCAATTGTTGTAACGACCGGGTAAAGCGTTGCGGATTAAAGGAAAGGCTAGGTTGTGCGGACAATTAATAGGTCTGCCACCGAGAGGTCAGGCCCCGTGCCGTACAACCGAAGCCCCACAGCCGGACCCAGTCCGCTGGTGCTGCTGCTGTGTGTTCTAGCACCGCCGGTCGGGTTGCTCGCCTGGGTCTTCACCAGCGGATCCAACCGGCCGGCCTACCTCGATTCCGGCTGGATCCGAACCGGCCTCACTCTCCTGATCCTGGGCTCGGCCCCGCTGGTCGCGATCATCCTTGCGGCTGCGGTCGGCCTCTGGCCCGATCCCAATCCCAACCCGGTCGGACCCGGACTCCTGTTCTTCTTTGCCGGCGTTGTGGCCACCGGCTGCCTCGCCGTCGGAGTGGTGACGGTCTGGCTGAAGCTGCGCCGAGCTCCTAGATGATTCCCCGGGTGCGGAGACTGGTGGCGGCGCTGGAGATCGCCGGTGGATTCCTCGGTATGGCCATAGCGTCCAGCTCAGCGGCGGCTTCGGGGCTGAGCCTGCTCCAGCGGCTGCTCATCGGCTCCAGCGGCATTCCGTTTGCTCTCTGCGCCTATGCCGGCCGCGAGTTATGGTTCGATCTACCCCGCGGCTATCCGCTCTCAATTCTGGTGCAGGCCCTGCAATTACCCGCGTATTCTTCGGGCAGCATGCTTTACGTCTTCTACTGCGGGGCACAATTTGGGGTATGGATCGGCAAGACCGGACTCGCCTCTATGTGGGGATTGGGGAGCCGATATACTCTGGCATGGATGGATCAGCCTCGGGGCGATGCGGTCGGCCTCAACTTCCTGGCTATCGCTGCGTTGGCTGTCCTGGTGATCGAGTGGGTCGCCTCTCGGAGCGCAGGGGTTGGAGCCGTCCGGCCGAGGGTAGTCCCAGATTGAAACAATCAGCCCCCGACCCATCGTAGGCATCCTTTACTGAGCTGGTGCACTCGAGCCGGAGGATGCGCATGACCTTCAAGCCGAAAATCTGGCAGCCCATCGCAATAATCCTGAGTGCCGCCAATCTGGTGGCGGTGGGCTCCGCAGCGGGTGCAGCCGAGCCGTATCACGCGGCGGTGCATGCTGCTCTGGCGCTCGGATTGGGGCTCTGGGCGCAACACCTGCGGGGGAAGCTGCGCTCGAAGGATGAGCCGGCCGAGCTTCAGTCGGGACTGGAGGAGCTTCAGTTCGAGGTGAGCAACCTGCGGGCGGACCTGAGCGAGATGCAGGAGCGCCTGGATTTCACCGAACGGGTACTGGCGCAGCCGCGAGAGAAGTGAAGTGCAGCTGGGGATTCGACTCGGAGCTCACGCCCTGGTGGTAGGCTGGAACCGGTAGCTTTCATGGAGGATCGAGACGTTCTCGCGATGATTCCAAATCGAACGTAAGTTATCGTGAGATCAAAGAGGTCTCGACTGGCGACTGAGGACTGGCGACTGAGAGCTATGCAGAATCATCTGACTCGAATTCGATCGGCCCTGCAGGATTGAACCCCCGCGTAGACCACATTCGCATCACCTGCATCGGCGGACCAACCGCATTACTCGAGCTGGATGCCCTCCTGCTTCTTACCGATCCAACCTTTGATCCCGCAGGCACTTCCTACCCGACGCCCCATTACACCCTTCACAAACTCACTGGTCCAGCCATCCCATCTGACCAGCTCAGGACAATCGATGCCGTGCTGCTGAGCCACGATCATCACTTCGACAACCTTGATCTTGCCGGCCGGGATGTATTGCGGGGAGTGCCCAGGGTCTTCACCACCAAAGCCGGCGCTGAGCGTCTGGGCGACGGGGCGACGGGCCTTGCTCCCGGTGAGCAGCAGACTCTAGTGGCCCCGGGCGGACGAGAACTGCTGATCACCGCGACTCCCGCGAGGCATGGACCGGTCGATGGCGACCGCGGTCCGGTGATCGGCTTTACCCTCAGATGGACGGATTCTCCCGAGGCTGTACTGTACGTTTCGGGGGACACCGTCTGGTACGAGGGCGTGGCCCGGACTGTCGCGCGCGAGCCGGTCCGGATCGCGCTGCTGTTCGCCGGTGCCGCCCGGGTTGCTGCGGTGGGCCCTGCCCATCTCACTTTTACCGCGGCCGAGCTGGTGCAGGTCGCCCGCGCTCGGCCGGAGGCGTTGATCGTGCCGATCCATATCGAGGGCTGGGAACACGTCTCCGAGTCGCGCTCGGAGGTGGCGGCGGCGTTTGCCGCAGCGGGCCTGACCGATCGGCTGCGACTGCTCGAGCGGGGAGAGACGCTTACGCTCCCATTCTCCAGCTGAAAAACGGGATAGATCTTGCCGCCTAGAATTCTGGCCGACGATCCGGCCTATGACGCTCTGCTCGAGAAGCGATTCAACAAGCGGTTCAGCGCGCGCCCCGACTACATCCAGCGAGCCGGCTCGACCGATGAGGTGATCGCCGCGGTGGAAGAGGCGGTGAAGGAAGGGCGCCGTCTCGTCGTGACCAGTGGCGGACACTGCCTCGAGGGGTTCGTCTCCGATCCCGAGGTGCGGGTGATCCTCGACCTCTCGCCGATGAAGCGGGTGTACCACGACCCTGGAATGGGCGCGGTGGCGGTCGAGGCCGGGGCCACTGTGGGGGACACCTTCGAAGCGCTGTACCGGAAGTGGGGAACTGTGGTGCCGCTGGGTGAGTATCCCGCCATCGGCATGGGCGGACACGTCGCCGGCGGCGCATTCGGATTTCTCTGCCGGCAGCTCGGCCTGGCGGCGGACTACCTGCACGGGGTGGAGGTGGTCACCGTCGATCTGCACGGATCGGCTGGCAGCCTCGTTGCTACCCGCGAAGCATCGGATCCCAATCGAGAGCTATGGTGGGCCCACACTGGCGGCGGCGGCGGCAACTTTGGGGTAGTGACCCGCTACTGGTTTCGCGCGCCCGACGCTGCCGGCGAGGACCCCGCGTCCCTGTTGCCCCGCGCCCCCGAAAGAATCACGACCTTCAAGGCCGAATGGCGCTGGAGCGACGTGGACCGACCAGTATTTCTCCGGCTGCTGCAGAACCACGGAACCTGGTGCGAGCGCAACAGTCAGTCGGGCTCGCCCAATGCGTCGCTCTGGACCCTGTTCGAGATTCATCGGAAACAATTCGGCAAGATCATCTATCGCGGAGTGAGCACCGCCTCAGCTGCCGAGGGGCAATGGCGGGAGCATCTGGCTGCGCTCTGTGACGGAGTCCATGAGCCGGGGACTCAGGAGACATCAGCCATGTCCTGGCTCGACTTTGCGCTCAACCCGCTCCCCGACCTCTTCGCCGCCCCGCCTGGCGGAGCGAGCGTGAAGGTGAAGGATGCCTTGCTTCGGAAGCGGCTCAGCGACCAGCAGATCGAGACCGCGTACGATTTTCTGACGCGTGACGACTACGACGCGATGGGCGGGATGCTCGGCATGGCCACCTACGGCGGACGGATCAATAGCGTCGCAGCCGGTGGCACCGCTTCGGCTCAGCGCGGCTCCATTCTGGACCTGGCTTGCAGCACCGGTTGGCTGGATCAAAGAGAAGAGGAGCAAAACTTACGATGGGCTCGCGCCTTCTATCGAGAACTGTTCTCCGATACCGGCGGCGTGCCGGTTCCGGGAGAGCGCTATGACGGAGCCTTCATTAATCATCCCGACACCGATCTGGCCGATCCGAAGTTGAACCGGTCGGGTGTCTCCTGGTCCACGCTGTACTATCAGCGGAACTATCCCCGGCTTCAGCGGATCAAGGATCGGTACGACCCGCTGAACCTGTTCCATCACGCACTTTCCGTCCGCAGCGAAGGCCTCTCGTGAGCGGGAGGCGTCGGCTGTTCCTGGTGGCCGCGGCGTTGGCGGGCTGCGCCGGCTCCATGAGGGCCCAGGCAATCAGGATCTGGCCCGGCCCGGCTCCCGGCTCGGAGCATTGGACCCAGAAGGAGAAGACCTTCGAGCACACGCCGGTCGGCACCGTGGTAATGAATGTGGTGACCCCGACCCTGACGCCGTATCTCCCGGAGCGATCCAAGGCCACCGGTACTGCTGTGATCATCGCTCCGGGCGGCGCCTTTGTCGCGTTGACCGTGGGGCTCGAGGGCAGGGAAGCGGCCGAGTGGCTGCGAGCGCACGGCATTGCGGCTTTCCTGCTCAAGTACCGTACGGTTGAGAAGCTGCAGGAGGGAATCCCAGAGATGGACATGGATACCGCCGGGCGATACGGCATTGCCGACGGTATTCAGGCCCTCAAGGTAGTTCGGCGGCACGCCGCGGAGTGGGGGGTCTCGCCGGATCGGGTAGGACTTCTGGGTTTCTCCGCCGGAGCAATGGTGGCGAGTGGGGCGGTCCTGCAAGCCGACTCGGCGGCCCGGCCAAACTTCGCCGCCTTTATCTATGGTGCACCTTTCGGCGTGATGCCGGCGACTCCTGCCAAGCTGCCGCCGCTGTTCATGGCCTGGGCCCAGGACGATCGGGTGGCGCTGGATCCGGTGGTGAGGTTTCGCGACGCCTTGGTTGCAGCGGGCCAGAGACCCGAGATCCATGTCTACAGTGCGGGTGGCCACGGCTTCGGCATGAGAAAGCAAGGCACCAGCAGCGACCATTGGATCGATGAGCTCTACTACTGGCTTAAAGCGCAACGATTGGTTTAGAAACTCGCCGGAAGAGCAGACCAATCACCGAACCGGATCTCTATGATCCGTCCGCTTTGTGGATTGATCGGTGCCGGCTTCAGGCCGCCGGTCTCATTTCCCCCTGCACCGCTGGTCCCCGGGTCCGCTGCTGCGCCAGTCCCGCAGTGCTGCC
>DASUVR010000289.1:0-2412 GCA_036378855.1 Gemmatimonadales bacterium
CAGGTCCGCATGCAGGTCCACCGCGCGTATGGTCGCTACCAGGAACACGAGAAACTGCATGTTCGTATGGGTCTCGTCCTGCGGGTCGAGCAGGTTGACCCCGGTGTCCGTGCTCATCGACCAGTTGTTGTGCTTGCCCGACCCATTCACCCCGGCAAACGGCTTCTCATGCAGCAGTGCCTGGAGCCCGTACCGGGGCGCGACCCGCTTCAGCGTCTCCATCAGCAGCATCTGATGATCGCTTGCGATGTGGCTCGGCTCGAACAGCGGCGCGATCTCGTATTGGCCGGGCGCTACCTCGTTATGCCGGGTCTTCACCGGCACGCCCAGCCGATACAGCTCCCGCTCGGCTTCGGCCATGAAGGCGAGCACCCGCGGCGGGATGGTACCGAAGTAGTGGTCTTCCAGCTGCTGTCCCTTGGGCGGCTTGGCCCCGAAGAGCGTGCGCTCGCAGGTCAGCAGGTCCGGCCGCTTGTAGAAGAGCTCGCGGTCGACCAGGAAGTATTCCTGCTCCGGCCCCACGGTGGTGACGATTCGGGAGACTCCCTGGTCGGTGCCGAACATCTTGAGAATCCGGAGCGCCTGCTTGGAGAGCGCCTCGACCGAGCGGAGCAGCGGGATCTTGGTGTCGAGTGCTTCGCCGGTCCAGGAGACGAAGGCGGTCGGGATGCAGAGGGTGACATTGTTGTCGCCCCGCATGAGGAAGGCCGGGCTGGTGGCGTCCCAGGCGGTGTAGCCCCGGGCCTCGAAGGTTGCCCGAAGTCCGCCGGAGGGAAAGCTCGAGGCGTCCGGCTCACCCTGCACCAGCTCGGAGCCGGAGAAGTTGAACACCACGCCGCCGGACCCATCCGGTGCCGCCAGCGAATCGTGCTTCTCGGCGGTGAGCCCGGTGAGCGGCTGAAACCAGTGGGTGTAGTGCGTGGCCCCGTTCTCGATCGCCCAATCCTTCATCGAGGCCGCCACCACGTCGGCCACCGCCGGATCGAGCGGCTCACCCCGGTTGATGGTCCGAAGCAGGCTGCGGTAGACCTCCTTGGGCAGCCGCTGCCGCATCATGTTGGTGGAGAAGATGTCGCTGCCGAAGATGCTGTCGATCCGCTCCGACGCGGTTTTGCTGCCATTGAGGGAACGCACTGTCGTGGTCACGGATACCGATTCCTCACGCCTGAGAAGAAGTGATGAGCACTAGGCCATTGCCGCCGGAGCGGTGAGCGCCTCTTCGATGTCGGACATGTCGGGGTCGGGCAGCTCGGTGTACACCGGATTGGAGAGATACCGCTCGCCGAAGTCGCAGATGATGGACACGATCAACTTTCCCGCGCTCTCCGGCCGCGCCGCCACTTGCAGAGCGGCCCAGGTGATGGACCCGCTCGAGATCCCCGCAAAGATGGCTTCTTCCCGGGCCAGCCGGCGCGCCGTGGCGATGGCGTCTTCGTTGGAAACCCGGATGACCTCGTCGTACACCTTGGTGTCGAGCAGGCTGGGGATGAAGCCCGCGCCGATCCCTTGCTGCCGGTGGGGCGATGGCTGCCCTCCGGAGAGAACCGGGCTCTCGTTCGGCTCCACCGCCACGATCCGAATGCCCGGCTTCTTTTCCCGGAGATAGTGGCCCGCGCCGGTAATGGTACCGCCGGTGCCGACGCCGGAGATAAAGATGTCGACCGCGCCACCGGTATCGGTCCAGATCTCCGGACCGGTGGTGCGATAGTGAATGTCGGGATTGGCCGGATTGTCGAACTGGCGCGGCATCCAGGCCCGATTGCCCAGCCGTGCCAGAATCTCCTCGGCCCGGGCAATGGCGCCCTTCATGCCCTTGGCGCCTTCCGTAAGCACCACCTTGGCGCCCAGCGCGCGCAGCATGTGCCGCCGCTCGATAGTCATGGTGTCCGGCATGGTGAAGATGCAGCGGTACCCTCGGGCCGCCGCCACGTAGGCCAGGCCGATACCGGTGTTGCCGCTGGTCGGCTCCACGATCAGCATACCGGGACGGAGCCGGCCCTTCTCGATCGCGTCGTTGACCATCGCCGCGCCGATCCGGTCTTTCACCGAGCTGAACGGATTGTAGCCCTCGTGCTTGACCGCGACTTTCCCGGGCAAGCCGGCGGCAAGGCGATTCAACCGTATGAGAGGAGTATTCCCGACGGTTTCGATCACGTCGGGATAGATCTTGCCGTGTGGCATCGTGCCCTCGAACTGGATACCTGGTGAAATGGTCTGGGGTCTCCCGCAAGGATAACACGCTGGAGCCATAGCTTCATCCCCACGATATTCCGGCGCAGTCCCTGGCCAGCAGCGTGAGCTCGCCAGCGCCCCACTCGCCCCGGTCGGTGAGCCGCACCAGCAGCCCTTCGGGCAACCCCGCCGACCCTCCGCGTGCACCGCTCATCGCTCCCGCCATTGCCGCCGTCGAGT
>DASUVR010000290.1:0-13952 GCA_036378855.1 Gemmatimonadales bacterium
CGCCTGCTGCACCCGTTTGGTGAGCCCGGCCTGCTTGAAGTAGCTGACCAGGGCGTCGGCGAGGGGAGTGGGTTGGGGCTTCTTGGAAGTCACCAGTCGCCAGTCCTCAGTCGTCAAGCCACAATGGCAACAACATCAGTCGGCGGACTGCCGACTGGGGACTGGCAACTCACACAATCCTCCCATTCTCCACTCTCCACACCGGCAGCTCCAGATTGGGCGGCAGCTCGTCGGCTCGCGGGCTGGTGACAAACACCTGCCGGTCTTCCGGCCCCATCAACCGCAGCGCCAACCGGGTTTGACGGTCTCGGTCCAGCTCGGCAAAGACGTCATCCAACAAAAGCGCCGGCTCGGTACCGCGAGCCTCGCGGAGCGCGGCGATCTCGATCAGCTTGAGGGCAACCGCCGCGCTGCGCTGCTGTCCGGTCGAGCCATAGTCCCGGAGCCCACGATTCCCGATTTCCAGAATCAGGTCGTCCCGGTGCGGCCCAATGGTCGTCATGCCCCGCGACCGATCCTCTGCCGCACTTGCCGCCAGAAGCTCGGTCCAGGCCTCCTGCCGTGCGAGCTCGCTCCTGCCGCGGTATTCCAACCGGGCAGCGCCGCGCTCGCCCAAGCAATCGAACTCCGCCGTGAATTGCGGCTGGGCCCACTTCACGAACTCGAGCCGCGCCCAGACCAGATCGGCACCGGCGGCGCTCAGCGGCCGATCGAATGCCTGCGCCAGATCGGCCCGGCCCTGCCGTAGCGCGCTGTTTCGTTGCGCCAGCGCTGCGCGATAGCGGCCGAGCGCCAGCAGATAATGCTTGCTGGCGAGGGACAGCAAACGATCCAGATACTGCCGCCGAACGGCGGCCGGTCCCGAGGCCAGGCCGAGATCGGAAGGCAGAAACGCCACGGCCAGCCAGGTTCCTACCGCATCGGCGAGCCTTCCAATCTCCTCGCCATCTACCGTGATGCGCTTCTTTCGGGCCTGATACGTGGCGGCCACCAGGTGGCCGCTGGAACCATCCAGCTCTGCCTCGACGTGGAACCCAAGGCTGCCGCCGCTCACCTGCTGGTCTGCTGCTCCGCGGAAGGAGCGGAACAACACGGGGTAGTAGACTGCCTCCAGCAGATTGGTCTTGCCCTGGGCGTTGGCGCCGAGCAGAACCACGCCCCGCGGCGGAGCCTCCCGCTCCAGATCCGCCAGATTCCGATACCCTCGGGCGATCAGGTTCCGTAGCCGCACTACTGAACGAAGATCTGCCGGAACGAGGTGTTCCCGGGGTTCCCCTCAGAATCCACCCCGCGGATCTGGACCTGAATCGTGTCGCCCTGGTGGCCCGCGGTGGTGATCGGCAAGCCAAACCGCACGGTATCGCTGGGCGGCCGGGGCACAAAGGGCTGAAAGTTCTGATTGCCGCCGATGACCAAGAAATAGACGGTGTCCACGCCGTCTGGATCGATGGTCCGCCCGTTCACGAAGTAGTCTGGCCCGGCCGTGACCGTCGTGTCGGGGGCGTTGGGGCGATCGATCACGGTGATCGGTCCAACACCATCGCCCGGAGTGGGAAACGTCAGGCGTTCACGCTCATTGCAACCCACCGCGAGCACCGCAGCGCAGAGGCTCACCCAGCTGCTGGTGCGACCCCGAAGACGACTCTTTCTCGGGGGTTTCCCCCTGTTCTGCATCCCCAAAAAATAGTCGGTTGGAGAGGGAAATTGCAGGGCGACTATTTCCCTGTGAAGCCGGGCTTTCGCTTCTCCACGAAGGCCTTGGTGCCCTCCCGCATGTCCTCGGTGGCGGAGAGAAGTCCGAAGTACCCTGCCTCGAGCAACAAGGCCTGATCCAGCGTCATGTCGGACCCCATGTCCACTGCCTCCAGGCAGGCGCGAACCGCCAGGGGACCGTTGGCCAGAATCGCTCGTAGCAGTGAATCCGCCTCCGCCATAAGCCGATCCGCGGGCACGACCCGGTTGACCAGTCCGATTTGCCGGGCCGTCTCCGCATCGATCATATCACCCGTGAGCAGCAACTCGAGCGCCCGCGCTCTGCCGACGAGCCGCGGTAGCCGGACGGTGCCTCCATAGCCCGGGGCGATCCCCAGTTTGACCTCGGGCTGGCCAAACTTCGCGTTCTCACTCGCAATCCGGAGATGACAGGCCATCGCCAGCTCACAGCCTCCTCCCAGAGCGAATCCATTCACCGCCGCGATAACCGGCTTTCCGCAGCGCTCCAGGCGGCGGAACACCGCTTGCCCGGCAAGCGCACGCTTCTGGCCTCCGGTCACGCCCTGCTCGGTCAACTCGTTGATGTCGGCGCCGGCCACGAAGGCCTTGCTGCCGGTCCCGGTGACGATGACACCCCGGATAGCAGGATCGGTTTCGATCCGGGTCACCGCATCGCCCAGCTCGGCGATGACAATGGCATTGAGAGCGTTGAGTTTGTCGGGACGGTTGATGGTGACTCGGGCGATGCCGTCGGTGAGGTCGAATGTGAGGGAGGATGCCATAGTTGTCCCGAGTCAGGAGTCGAGAGTCACAGTCGAGGTCCTTCGCTCGGTACCAAACCTACATTGGTGGAGGCTCTCCGGTATCCCGCTTGCGCCACTCCCGACTCTCGACTGATGACTCGTGACTCGTGACTCGCGACTATCTTCTCCTGATGCCCACGACAATCCCCGAGCCAATTGCATGGAGCGCGGATCGGACGATCCGGATTCTGGATCAGACGCTGCTCCCGGAAGAAGAGCGCTATCTCGAGCTTCGGACCTTGGAGCAGCTGGCCGAGGCGATTCGCTCGCTCCGGGTGCGAGGTGCGCCGCTGATCGGCATCGCGGCGGCAATGGGAGTGGTGATGGCAGCGGGGGAACTCAGGAGTGGGCAGCGGGGCAGCGAGGCGGTGGGGCAGGAGGGACTGTCGGGTATACGCGATGCATGCTCCCTGCTGGGTGCGACGCGTCCGACCGCGGTCAATCTTCGATGGGCGCTGGATCGGATGGCGCGGCGGGCGGAGGCCGCGGTCCGTCAGGGGCACCGCCTCTATGACGCTTTGATGGAGGAGGCCCAGGCCATCTGGGATGAAGACCGCCGGATGTGCGACCGGATCGGCGAGCTGGGTGCGCCCCTGATCCCCCATCGAGCGACGGTGTGCACCGTGTGCAATGCCGGCGCTCTGGCGACGGGTGGCATCGGAACCGCGCTTGCGCCGGTGTACGTCCAGCACCGCGCCCGAGGTGAGCCGCACGTGATCGTGCCCGAGACCCGGCCACTGCTGCAGGGCAGCCGACTTACCGCCTGGGAGCTGCAGCGCGCGGGCATACCAGTCACCCTTATTGCCGACAGCATGGTGGCAAGCCGCCTTCGCCTGGGCGATGTGCGGGCGGTCTTTGTCGGAGCCGACCGCATTGCCCGAAACGGTGATGTCGCCAACAAGATCGGCACCTATGGGTTGGCCCTTGCCGCCCGGGCTCATCAGATCCCCTTCTACGTGGCCGCGCCCTCCTCGACCGTTGATGTGGCCACGCCCAATGGGGCGGCAATTCCAATCGAAGAGCGCTCGCCCGAAGAGATCATGGCCTGGCGAGGTCAGCGTTCCGCCCCGAACGGTGTGGGAGTGTGGAACCCCGCTTTCGACGTAACCCCGGCCGAGCTGATCACGGCGATCGTGACGGACCGCGGTGTTGTCGCCCCTAAGGACGTCGCCCGGATCATCGACTAGTGCCATCGATTCTCGCCCTCGATCAGGGGACCACGGGATCAACCTCTCTGGTGATTCATCAGGATGGGCAGGTGCTGGGTCGAGGATACCGCGAGTTCACCCAGCACTTTCCCCAACCTGGCTGGGTGGAGCATGACGCGGACGAGATATTTCGGGTCTCCGTCGAGGCCATGCGGGAGGCGCTCTCCGGCTCGCACGAAAGACCGATCGCGCTGGGTATCACCAATCAACGGGAAACAGTGCTGCTGTGGGACCGGCAGACCCTCGCGCCGGTTGGGCCCGCCATCGTATGGCAGGATCGGCGGACTACCGAGCGCTGTCAGGAGCTGCGACAGGCGGGGCTCGAAGGGATGCTGCGGGAGCACACCGGCCTGGTAGCCGACCCATATTTCTCCGCCACCAAGCTGGAGTGGCTGCTGCGGGATCCCGACTTGCGGGCGCGCGCCGCTCGAGGAAATCTGGCGGCGGGTACGATCGAGACCTGGCTGGTAGCGAAGCTCACCGGAGGCCGGGTTCACGTGAGCGATCATACCAACGCCTCGCGCACACTGCTCTACGACATTCGTGCACGAGACTGGGATGCGGACCTGCTCGCGCTGTTCGGCGTACCCCGCGAGGTGCTGCCGTCGCTGACCAGCTCATCCCAGATTGTAGGCGAGTTGGACTCGACTCACCTGGGCTTCTCGATTCCGATTGGTGGTCTGGCCGGCGACCAGCAGGCCGCCTTGTTCGGCCAGGGCTGTGTTGACGCCGGGATGGCAAAGAATACTTATGGTACCGGAGCCTTTTTGTTGGTGCTTGCCGGCTCACGCCCGCCGGTTCCCGGACGCGGACTTCTGGCCACGGTAGCGTGCGGCCCTCGCGGAGAGCCGTGGTATGCGCTGGAGGGGAGCGTCTTCATTGCCGGGGCCGCCATTCAGTGGCTTCGGGATGGATTGAAGGTCCTCAGCAACGCGGCGGAGAGCGAAAAGCACGCGCGCAGCGTTCCCGATACTGGGGGCGTATATCTGGTGCCCGCGTTTGTGGGAATGGGAACGCCTTACTGGGAGCCGGAAGCGCGAGGCACCATCACCGGCATAACCCGGGGCACCAGCCGGGCGCATCTGGTTCGCGCGGCTCTGGAGGCAATGGCATTCAACAGTGCGGAGCTGCTGGCCGCGATGACGGGAGGAGATCATCTCGATGTCCCCACGCTGCGGGTGGATGGAGGCGCCGCAGCCAACGACTGGTTGATGCAGTTTCAGGCAGATATCCTGGGAATTCCGGTGGAGCGGCCCGACATGTTCGAGACTACTGCGCTAGGTGCAGCAGGCCTGGCAGGCCTGGCGGTGGGTGTATGGAAGACCAGCGGTGAGTTCCTTGCGGGCCGTCGTTTTACCCGATTTGAGCCCCGGATGAAGGCGACGGAGCGCGAGAAGCTGTTGGCTGGTTGGCGCCGCGCGATAGGCGCCGCTCTGGCCTGGGCTCGGCAGGACCAATAATGGTTCCAGCGGCGGAGGCTCTCGAGCGACTGAGGGCCGGCAACCTCCGGTTTGTCTCTGAGCGTAGCCGCTCGGGCGAAAGCGTTACTGGAACCCGGAGATCTGAAGTGGCCGCCGGGCAACAACCCTTCGCGATCATTCTCGGCTGCTCCGATTCGCGGGTGCCGGCGGAGATTGTTTTCGATCAGGGTCTGGGCGACCTGTTTGTGATCCGGGTGGCGGGGAACATTGTGGCACCCTCGCAGGTAGGCAGCGTCGAGTTTGCGGCCGCGCGGTATGATACGCGCCTGGTGCTGGTACTCGGCCACTCGCAATGCGGGGCCATACTCGCGACGCTGGAGGAGCTGCAGCGTCCCACCGAGAATCAGTCTCGCAACCTCCGGGCGATTGTGGACCGGGTGCGACCGTCGGTGGAGAGTCTTCTGGCTACCCCCCTGAAACATGATCGCGACGCGCTGATTCAGCAGGCAGTGCGGGCCAACATCAGGGCCTCGGTGAATCACCTGCGGCACGGCTCCGAGGTGCTGGAACAGCTGATCCAGGAGGGAGGCCTTCGGGTGGTGGGTGCGGAATACTCTTTGGAGACCGGCCTCGTGGATTTTTTCGAGGGTGGGCCGGTCCGATGACGTCAGCATGAGCACTGGGTTCTACGCCGGCTGTGCTCCGCTCCAAGCAACGTCATCGAACCATTCCCCCTTAGAACAGGTACTGCAGTGCTCCCGAAAAGCCCCTCCGCCAGAGTGTTTGACGTTCGTATTGCTCCAGTAGTTCATCGCTGTTGAAGGGCGAGGGGATGACCGCGAGGCTGCCGGCGACAGAGAGGCCGAATCGGCCGCCCAGCGGAACCAGCAGAGACGCGGCTCCGCGCGCTCCCGCCCGGGTACGCGACTCCGAGTCGACGGGGTGCCAGAATTCGATAAGAGGCCCGGCATGGAGAAGGAGCCGGTTGGGCCCGAGCGCCGCGATCTGATAGCTGACCTCCGGCGCCAGTCCTATGACCTCGAAAGCATCCTTGACCGCGACCACAGCGTCTTCCCCTTCGAGCCCGAGAGCCGCCTCGGTGTACGTGACGCGAAGGCCCAGCCCCACACTCCCAAAGCGGTGCTCTGCGCCGACCCCGAGCACTAAAGGGCGGTAAGGGCGAAAAGACTTCTGCTCCGGGCCATTTTCCAGGGAGCCGCCCCAGAAGCGTTCTGCCTCCACGCCAAGCCCAAGGGACCACTGACACCACGCGCGGGTGGGGGTGCCCATCGAAAGCGCCACGATGCAGAGCAGACCGAGCGGGGTCATGCATTTCATATCAGCGCATCTCCAGTTTGGCCCAGCCGTTGGTGACGTTGTTTTCGCCTTTGATGACCCAGTTGGCGTTGGGATAGAACTGGCCGACTACCACGTCTTCGACTGCGTTTCCGATGAAATCGTCCTGAGTGGTGATGAACGAGTACACCGCTGAGAGGATTTTCTGGAGTGCATTGGCTCGCTTGATGATCCTTGTGAGAGTGGAGCCGGTGGTGTCCTTGGCACCGGTGAGGTTGGGATATTGCGACTGAATGGCGCTGATAACGCTCTTGAAGCGATTGGCGTCGAACTTGATGACACAGCCACCGTCATCGTCTTCCAGAGCAATGACCCTGAAGTTCTGATTGGGATGCGCCGACTTGTAATTGTTGAGCTGGGCCTGGCTGAAGAGCAGAACGCTGCCGGTCCAGTCCAAGTTGTTCTGGTCGAAGTGGTAATATCCCCCCGCTGCTCCACCGGCACACTGATAGTCGCGCAACGAGTCGGTGGTGCCGGACTGGCCCAGAATGTGGTACTCAAACTCGGGACTACCCTTCAACCAACCTTCAAAATCCTTGGCAAAGTGAGAATAGGCCATGTACAGACCTGGTGGTGGGCCCGAGGTGCCTCCGCCACCTGTCCCACCTCCCCCACAGTCGGTGCAAGTGGCCTCCGCCCCCGGCCCGGTAGGGTGGGCAAAATCAGTCTCGACAGGCACCACGGCCAATACCGGGATGGTAGGGGGCTGCTCCGGGCTCAACACCTCTCGTACGCCATTGACACTATATGCCACGGGCGCCTCTCGATCCTCCCGGGCGCTGGCCACCAGCAGATTGGGGCCGCCGTCCCACTGGTTCCGGTGCTGCGGGACCGGAAAGTAGATCTCCAGCGGGATGGCTTCTTGCACATCGGTATCCACGTCCGCCTCGGAGCTGCCTCCGATGCGGGCAACTTCCTTCAAGACTCGGCGATCGGATTGTA
The DNA here is from genome assembly GCA_036378855.1 of Gemmatimonadales bacterium. Classification (GTDB taxonomy): domain Bacteria; phylum Gemmatimonadota; class Gemmatimonadetes; order Gemmatimonadales; family GWC2-71-9; genus CAVVWJ01. The sequence goes on from DASUVR010000290.1 coordinate 7,444, forward strand.
GCAGCAGCGTCTGTAATTGGAGCTTGTGCTCGGGAAAGGGCGAGCGGTCCAGCTGGCCTTTGAGGTAAGCCCGGAAAGCCGGATCGGCCAGAGCGCGGGCTAACTTCCTGGCCAGGCGGTCCATGGCGCTTCGCTCAACCGAGTACTGCGCTGTTGGGGGAGATGCGGCTTCTTCATTTCCCGCGGTTGGTACACTCCGATCGCATGCCGCCAGCGCCGCGGCCAGGGCAACCGCCCCGAACGAAATCCGGATGGACATGGCTCCTCCTTGGATGGTGGTGCGCTGACGGCAAGCGCGAGCTCGACGGCAACGCCAAGGTAGGAACCGGCCTATGTGAAGTACGGACCTGAGTTACGCGGGAGGGACCGGAAAAGATGAATCGGGGGACATGGAGATGCCGTTGAAAACGACCAGCGCCACTGCACCGCCGTCGACGGGCTCGCCGGCCAGCACGCCTTGCAGCAGCCGGCATCCATCCTTGCATCGAAACAGGGTTCGTCGAGGGGCTTCACCGGGCTGGCGGGACTCCATCGCCCGGGCGCGATCTTCCGGAGTGGCAAACACGCCAACGACTGAGCTGAGCGATTGAAGCTCACCGGGGGACTTGTACCCCAGCATACAGGCAAATCGCTGGTTGGCCGCAAGCAAGGTGCCGTCGGCGCGGAACAGCCCTAACCCAACCGGCGCGCTGTCGGAAAGCTGGCGGAGGAGACCGGACGTGTCGCGCAGCGCGTCTTCCACTCGACGGCGGGCAGCTATCGCTTCCTTGAGATCGCTTACCTGCTTGCGCAAGCCGGTGATCTCGTGAATGAGCTCCTGCTTGGGACGGTGATTATCGCGCATGGCAACAAATAGGACGGCTCTCGCCCGTCGTCTTGCACTACCGTCCGATCGCCGCCCGCGCTGCCGCAATGGCCTGGTCGATTCCGTCCGCCGGGATATCCAGGTGAGTCACTGCCCGGACCGTATGAGGGCCGAGTACGCTGAACCGGACGCCGTGGCTCTTCATGGTGCGGGCATTGAACTCATCCCCAGTCAACCCGCCCAGGTGAACGTCGAAGACCACGATGTTCGTCTCCACGGTGCCCGGATCGAGCTGGATTCCGGGAATGCCGGCCAGCTCCCGCGCCAGCTGCCGAGCCCGCTCGTGATCCTGGGCCAGCCGATCGACGTGGTGCTTCAGGGCATAGACGCCGGCGGCGGCAATGATCCCGGCCTGCCGCATGGCGCCACCGAAACGCTGCTTGTAGCGCCAGGCCTCCTCGATGAACTCCCGCGAGCCGGCCAGGACCGCTCCTACCGGGGCTCCCAAACCCTTGCTGAGATCCAGCCAGAGGGAATCGAAGGCCGCCGCAAATCGATCGGCCGGCGTTCGGCTGGCTACAACCGCATTCATCATTCGCGCGCCGTCCATATGGGCGACCAGCCCGGCGTCGTGCGCGGCGCTACAGACCGCCTCGATCTGCTCGATCGGCCAGCAGATCCCGCCGATGACATTGCTGGTCTGCTCTATGGATACGGCTCGGGTACGGGGCATGTAGTACGCCGGCGGACGCACAGCCTGTCGCACCTGGTCTGCGGTAAACAGGCCGCGGGGGCCTACCAGGGGACGGAGCACCGCTCCGACCATCGCCGCAGGGCCGCCGACTTCGAATAACAGTGGATGGGCCTGCTCCTGCAGCAGAATCTCGTCACCTGCCCGGCAATGCACCGCATAGGCCACCTGATTGCACATGGTGCCCGAGGGAAGGAATAGTGCCGCTTCCTTACCCAGCAGCTCGGCTACCATGTCCTGCAGGAGATTGACGGTGGGATCTTCGCGCTGCTGCTCGTCACCCACTTCTGCTTCCGCCATGGCCCGGCGCATGGCGGGGGTAGGACGGGTGACGGTATCGCTGTAGAAATCGACCTTTACCACTCCATCATCTCTATGCGCTGCAGGGCCATCCTGAGCGGGACGAAGGTCGCCGTGAGGCAGATGCCGACGATCAGCAGGGCGGACGCCACCAGCTCGGGCAGAATGGCCTGGAGCTGACCGCCGTAGCGATCCATCCGCAGGTACGCCATCACCGGAGTGGCCTCGATCATGATGATTGCCGTAAGCAGGCTCAGGGTGCTCATCATGTACACCAGTCCGCCGAAGCTGGTGGGAATCTGGGCCGCGTTCTCTGAGCCGAACTGGGGATAGATCGCACCAAAGGACAGCGCCAAGGCACTGGCCGCCAGAGTATAGAGCACGATGGTTCCGACCGCCACCGCCATCATGAACGCGCTGGCATGGAGCAGCCAGTTCGTGAACACGGTGATCGTCAGCGCGAGCACCAGCAGCGGCAGGGTGCCGATCCAGTACGTGCTCCACAACATGGCGCTGGGATCCAGCGGGCTGGAGCGGAGCAGCCACATCTGACGCCCTTCCAGCGAGATGCCCGGAAATACGAACCGGGCCGCTACCGCCGCCAGCACGAATCCGGCCAGACCCAGGTTCAGAAACGAGATCATGGTGATCAGCCGAAACGGTACCTGCTCTCCGGAGTGAAGCGGCAGCGACTTGATGTTGAAGAGATACACCAGGAGGAGCACCGCCAGCAGAATAAGCTGGCTCCATTGGGTATTGTCGCGGAAGAAAAGACGCAGATCCTTGAGGACGAACTCCCGCTTCGATGGTGAGACCGGGCTCAGGATACCGGCCACGGGCCCCCGAATCACCCGGCGGAGCTTTCGTTCGGCGCCCTCCTGTGCCTTGGAGAAGCCGAGATGGTACAGCTGGCGATGCATCAGCGCTCCCAGAAACACCGCGAGCGAAGCTGCCAACCAGAGCTTGGCGATTGGCCACGGATCCGCCACCCGGAGCAGCCAGTTCATGATGATGGATGCGGTCCACTCGCTGGGCAGCCATGGACTGGTAGGGGTCCGGAGCACCGCCAGATAGTCCACCAGATTCTTGAAGCCTTCCGGCTGGGCCAACCGCTCAGGCCGGAGAAAGCGGAGGATCATCAGCACGATGACCACCGCCCCGGTGGCTACCAGACCCAGAAGCTCCCGGGTCCGGCGGGCAGGGAAGATGTTGACCAGAATGAGAGTAAAGGCCGTACCCACCACCGCCGGAAGAATGAGGTAGGGAACGAAGGCCGCGAGCGCCACCACGGGAAAGAGGAACCCTCCGCCGTACACAATCCCGTACGCCGTAAAGATGGGCAACGCCAACAACGCCACCATCCAGGAGGAGTGGACCACCGTCTCCACCAGCTTGGCCGCGTACAGCCGCGACTGGCTGATCGGTGCCGCCACCAACAGATCGAGGTCCTTGGCCAGGAAAAATGTCGAGAGTGCGGTAATGATGTTCGAGAGCAGCAGGATGGACAGAAATGCCAGAAGGATGATCCCGAGCACCTTGGCGGCGATCAGATTGCCGATGTCCTCCACGCCGCGGAAGTAGCGAAGCACCCGGTAGGCAATGCCGAAAACACCGACCCAGAACACCAGGGCAACCAGGCCGAGCAGGATGGCCCGGGCCCCTGATCCACTCTGCTCTTCGCGCAGCCGGGCGAAGGCGCTCCGCCACTTGGGCGTGAGGACGGTCCAGACGCTCGGGTGAACTCTGGGCTTCACAAATCAGCTATCGAGTATGGTGTCCAGCTGGTGGTCCTTCATGCCCCCGGTGAGCTTGAGGAACAGCTCCTCCAAGCCGAGGTCCTCGGAAGAGGTCTGCTCCTGCACCTCGGCCATAGTCCCGTGCGCCACGATTTTCCCGCCGTGTACGATGGCGATACGGTCGCACATCGTCTCGGCTACCTCCAATGTGTGGGTGCTCATCAGCACCGTTCCGCCCCGGTCCACGAACTGGCGAAAGAGATCCTTCAGCAGGCGGGCACTCTTGGGGTCCAGTCCTACCATCGGCTCGTCCACCACAATGACCTCGGGGCGATGCACCAGCGCGCCCGAGATGATCAGCTTCTGCCGCATGCCGTGACTGTACGATTCGGTGAGCTCGTCCTTCCAGCGGTCCAGCTCGAACAGCTCGAGCAGCTCATCGATCCGGCGCTCGACTGAAGGGCCTTGCTGGCCGTACAGAGCAGCGGCGAAGCGGAGGAATTCGCCGCCGGTCAGCTTGTCGTAGACAAAGGGACGATCGGGAATGAAGCCGAGCCGGGATTTGGCCTCCAGCGGACGTTGCGCGACATCGATGCCGCCGATCTCGACCGTGCCGCTGGTGGGGCGCAGGATCCCCGCGATCATACGAAACGTGGTCGTCTTGCCCGCGCCATTGGGTCCCAGAAAGCCGAACAGCTCGCCGCTGGGGACGTCAAGATTGATATCGTCGACGGCGGTGAACTTGCCGTAGCGCTTGGTGAGATGAACGAGTCGGATCAAGCGGTCCTCCGGACGATGGCCTCGACCAGCTCACGGTCGGTGTCGCGCTCCACTGCGATGCGAAGCTCGAAGGGACATCCTTCGGTCTTCGGAGGAAAGGTCTCCACCAGCAGCGTGGCCGCTTCCTCCACACTCAGCTGACCCGCCCCCGCTCCCACCAGCGGCGCCGCGATGACGCCGAGCTCCCAATCGGCAGCGCGCTGCCAGGCGGACTGCAATCCCCGTCGCACCACCTCACGACCGACCCCGGAATCGGAATCCCGGATGACTACGTGGAGCACGAAGGGGGCCGGAAGGTCGCCACTCCCGGTCACTACCGCCGCTCCGGCTTTCAGGGGAGAGCTGAGACGCCGTTGCTCGGCAAAACGCGGGCCCGCCTGATCATCCAGGCGGGAGATGGTATCGGTAAGGGGAGCGAGAGTCTCGTCGGTGGGGCGAAGGACGGCGTCCGCCTCGATCCGGGCCAGATCCTCGACACTGACCCGAATCACAGGCCGGCAAGCTCTCGTCCTCGGCGGTACATCTCCTGCGCCTGGTCCGGCAGGCACATACGGTCGAGTACCCGGCCCATGAGGTGATACGCCTTGGCATCGTCGGGGCAAACCTGCAGGGCTCGTTCTACAGCGGCCCGCGCTCCGACGAGGTCGCCCAGCTGATTCAGCGAATCGCCGAGGTAATAGTAGGTCTTGGCGTTGTCAGGTTGGAATTCGAGTGCTCGATGAAACGAAACTGCAGCCTCTTGCACTAGTCCGCGACGCCACAGGAGAAGCCCTAATTCGAATTGGGCCGGCGCGTGTGAGGGGTGAAGTCGAAGGACTCGGCGGAGATCGGTATCGGCTTCGCGGTAGCGCTGCACGCGACCGAGAATGGAACCTCGAAGCACCAAGAACTCGGTCTGATCGGGCGCTCGCCTCAACCCCTCTGAAAGCACGTCGACCGCCTCGTTGGCCTCCTCCAGCCGGTCCAGAAGTCGGGCGAAATGCAGTCGACCTTCGATGTGGGCCGGCTCCAGCTCGAGCAGCTCGCGATAGTGCCGGATGGCCTGCCCGGGAAAAGACCCAGCGGCCAGCTCATCGGCCCGCTGGAGGCGCTGCTCCGACTGGCTGAGGTCCCGCGACGGAGCGGAAGCTGCGATCCCGTTTTCCACGCTGGCGGGGTGCATGTCGTTATTTGCCACCATTCAAGCTTCGGATGCTCAATGGTAGGCGGGTCCGTCGCCAGTCGGTAGTCATCAGCCGCCAGTCGTCTGACGACTCCCTTCCATTGACCCCGCGCTTTGCCTTCGGATACCTTTCGGGGCTATGGCTCAAGAATTTCTGGTTGTGCGTGGGGCCCGGGAACACAACCTCAAGAACATCTCTGTCGCGATCCCCCGCAATCGTCTCACCGTTATCACCGGCCTCTCCGGCTCGGGGAAATCGTCGCTTGCCTTCGACACCATTTATGCCGAAGGACAGCGACGGTACGTCGAATCGCTCTCAGCCTACGCCCGGCAGTTCCTGGGCCTCATGGAAAAGCCGGATGTAGATGCGATCGAGGGGCTGTCTCCGGCAATCTCCATCGAGCAGAAGACCACCGGACAGAACCCCCGTTCCACGGTTGGCACCGTAACGGAGATCTATGACTACCTGCGACTCCTCTGGGCCCGAGTTGGAATTCCTCACTGTCCCAATGACGGAACTCCAGTCACTCGGCAGAGCGCGGCACAGATAACCGACACAGTGTTGAGCTGGCCGGAAGAGAGCCGGATCGAGGTGCTGGCGCCGCTGGTGCGAGGTCGTAAGGGCGAGTTCCGCGATATGCTGGAAGACGTGCGCAAGCGGGGCTTCGTCCGGGTCCGGGTCGACGGGCAGATCTACGACCTGGGCTCGGTCCCTTCCCTCAACCGCCGCCAGAACCACGACATTGCCGTGGTGGTGGATCGCCTGGTGGTGCGCCCCGGCGATCGCTCCCGACTCAACGACTCGATCGAGACGGCGTTGAAGACCGCAGACGGAATCGTCGAGGTGGTGAGGTACGGCGGTCAGGCGGTCAGTCGGTCAAGCGGCCTCCAGCAGGAATTGGAACGTCAACCAAACGCACTGACCGTCCGACCGTCCGATCGTCCGACCGACGGTCAGTCCGTCGTATTCTCGGA
>DASUVR010000291.1:0-8089 GCA_036378855.1 Gemmatimonadales bacterium
GGTATGGTCTGGTGGTGAGGCCCTAGAAGTTCCTTCCAGCCCGCCGGAGGCACGCCTCCGGCGGGATCCTGCTCGTCCGGACTACTGCGGTGTTGCCGTAACTGACAGTACTACGTCGTTGAAGTCCGGCTCGCCCTGAATACCCGGGGTGCCGCCGTCATCAAAGTTGATGGTCCAATTGGGGTAGCCGCCGTCCATCTTCCCGGCTGGTGCGCCAGGGGTCGGGCTTCCGACGCTGGCGGTTCCCTGGTGCAGCCGGATCCGGAGGTTCCCGGGCTGCACGACCTGGGCAGCGCCGTTAGCATCCTTGAGCGTATACGTGGTGCCCGATCCCAGCGCGCAGGAATTGAAGAACGCATTCTGACTGTAGGGCTGCAGGATCACGACGTTGTTGCCCGCCAGCTGGCAGCTGCTGCTGGTGAGGGTCAGGGTAACAGTCGAGGCGCGGGTGATAGCGAGCTCGCAGGTCACATCGCTGCCGCTCACACCGCAGTTGCCCGACTGCGGCGCCGAGTTGACGGTCACACCCTGAGTGATGGTGTTGGTTGCACCACCGTTGTCGGTCACGGTAAGCGCCACCTGATAGGGACCGGCTGCGGCAAAGGTGTGGGTCGGGTTCTGGTTCACATCCGCCGCCGTACCGTCGCCGAAGTTCCAGCTCCAGGAGGTGATGGTCCCGTCGGAATCGGTGCTACCGTCGGTGAAGGAACAGGCCGAGTTGACCTGACAGGTCGACGGCACCACAAAGCTGGCCACCGGCGGCGTGTTGTTCGTGGTCCCGCCGCTCACGGTCACTTGAATGCTCTTGGTGTTGGTCTTCCCGCCGTTGTCGGTCACCGTCAGAGTGACGGTTGGAGTTCCGGCGGTCGCATAGGTATGGCTCGGGGTCAGGCCCGGGTTATCCACGGTGGTGCCGTCGCCGAAATCCCAGTGCCGGGTAGTGATGGTGTTATCGCCGTCTGGATCGCTGCTGATGTCCGCAAAGCTGCACGGCACAGCCACGGTACAGGGCCCGCCAGTAAAATTCGCCACCGGGTCAGCGTTTGGACCGGTGCTGCTGCCGCTATCGCCGCCGCAGGCCCACGCAGCCGCGAGAATGACAGTTGTTGCAGCCATCAGGGGGATTGATCGCATAGAGTCTTCCGAGCCAAGAGTGACGTGTATCGAACAAGGAATCGGCGGAGTTGGTTGCGCGTGACTGTACGCGACCCGCGCGCCGGTTGAGCCAGAGGCGTGCCAGTGGCAGGCAACCCTCCGGGATGCCCTACCACCGCAATCCAACAAACGACGCCACATACACCTACAACCCTGCACCGCGTGCGCCTCAGAACGGTGCGATGAGCCCACAATTGTGGCGGGCAGGCCATACCACGCGCAGGCATCTTACCTAAGGTGTAGCATCGCCGCTGGTTCATACATCACACTCCCACCCCGATGCCTTTCGGTTGACTCGACGCGCTTGGCCGGGCTAGGTTTGCGGGCTGTAACCATGACGGATCTGTCGCTGTCGCGCAGCCAGATGCTGCTCCTGAGCGGGTCGGCCAACCGAGCGCTCGCTACCGAGGTAGCCGCCCATCTGGGGCAGCCCCTCTGTCAGGTCACGCTCCGGCGGTTTGCCGACGGCGAGATTTTCGTCAAGATCGATGAGAATGTCCGGGGTCGGGATGTGTACATCATCCAGCCGACGAACCCCCCGGCGGAGAACATGATGGAGCTGCTGCTTCTCATGGATGCCGCCAGGCGAGCCAGCGCAGCCCGGGTAACGTCGGTGATCCCGTACTTCGGCTACGCGCGGCAGGACCGGAAGGACCAGCCCCGCGTTGCGATCAGCGCCAAGCTGATGGCCAACATGGTGTCCATGGCGGGAGCCGACCGGGTGCTGGCCATGGATTTCCATCAGCACCAGCTGCAGGGGTTCTTCGATCTACCAGTAGATCACCTGTATGCCGCGCCGGTCTTCGTGAACCACTACCGGCAGAAGAGCCTGCGGGACCTGGTGATCGTGGCTCCAGACGTGGGCTCGGCCAAGATGGCGCGAGGGTTTGCCAAGCGGCTCAATGCCTCTCTGGCCATCATCGATAAAAGACGACCCTCGGCGAACATAGCTGAGGTACTTAATGTGGTGGGTGAGGTCACCGGGAAGGACTGCATCATCCCGGACGACATGATAGACACGGCCGGAACCATGGCGGAAGCGGTAACCGCCCTGAAGCGGCTGGGTGCTCAGGACGTGTACTGTTGCGCCACCCACGCCCTGCTGTCTGGTCCCGCTGTCGACCGGCTGATGGCATCCGGGGTAAAAGAAGTGGCGGTCACCAATACGATTGCCATACCGCCGGAGCGCCGATTCGACCGACTCAAGGTGCTGTCGATCGCCGGGCTTCTGGCCAAGGCAATCGGATATACGCATAGCGATCAGTCGGTCAGTTCGTTGTTTGATTAGTCAGCAGCCGCCAGTCCTCAGTCCCCAGAAGAGGTGGTCGCGCGCTGGTCTGGCGACTGGCGACTGGCAACTGGCGACTCTACACCTTCAGAGGCACAGCATGGCTCAACAAGCAAACCTCCAGGCCGCTACCCGGAACACCACCGGCAAGGGCGCCGCCCGCAGCCTTCGGCGTCAGGGCAAGGTCCCGGGTGTCATCTATGGTCACAACCGGCCGCCGGAAACCCTGACGATCGAAGCCTCCGCTTTGAGCAAGATGCTGATCGGAGTGAGCGCCGGAACCACGGTGTTCGATGTGGTGGTGGACGGGCGTCCGGCGGTCAAGGCGCTCATCCGGGAAATTCAGCGGGACTCTGTCCGCCCCGCCGAGATCCTGCACCTCGATCTGTACGAGGTCCGGGCCGACGAGAAGGTCACTCTCTCCGTTCCCATCCACCTGACTGGCATTCCCGACGGGGTCCGGAACTTCGGCGGCGTTCTCGACCACGTGCTGCGCGAGCTCGAGATCGAGGTGCTTCCCGCCGATATCCCTGAGCACGTGGAGCTCGATGTGACCGCCCTGTCCATCGGCCATTCATTGTTCGTTCGCGACGTGCGGGTCGAGAAGGCGGAAATTCTGAACGATCCGGATACGCCCGTGTGTACCGTCGTGGCTCCGCGGACTGAAGAGGCACCCGCGCCGGTGGAGGAAGCCGCGGCCCCGACCGAGCCCGAGCTCATTCGGAAGCCCAAGCCCGACGCCGAGGCGGAGGCCGAACCGAAAGCCTGAGCCCTGCACACGATCGTGGGGCTCGGCAATCCGGGCCCGGAGTACGAGCGCACGCGTCACAACGCCGGGTTCGTCCTCGCCGATCGGTTGGCGTCTCGTTGGCAGTTGGGGCAATTCCGCCGGGTCGACCGGGCCCGGGAGGCGCGAGGCAACTGGCAGGGTACCCCGGTCGCCGTACTCAAGCCGCAGACTTACATGAACCGGAGCGGTGCAGCAGTCGGGCCGCTCCGCAGCCTTCCCGAGTTCGATCCCAGTCAGCATCTCCTGATTCTGGTGGACGACGTGGCGTTGCCCGTGGGGCGGTTTCGGCTTCGAGGTGCCGGCTCCGCCGGGGGACACAACGGTCTCAAGAGCATCGAGGGGACGCTTCAGCGGCAGGACTATTCCCGGCTCCGAATCGGGGTCGGACCAGCGCCGCCGGGCCTGAATGATCTTGCCGATTTCGTGCTGGATGAGTTCACCCCGGAAGAGCAGGAGACCATCGAAAGCCTGCTCGATCCCATGAGTGAAGCCGTCGAATCCTGGATCGAGAACGGCATCGAGAAGGCGATGAATCGGTTCAACCGGTGACACGAAAGTCAGGAGTCGGGAGTCGGTAGAACACACTCCACGACCTCTCGACTCCTCTCTGACTCCTGACCCCTGACCCCTGACCGATGTTAAGACTCGGAATCGTAGGCCTTCCCAACGTCGGCAAGTCCACTCTCTTCAACGCCCTCACGTCCGCGAAGGCGCTGGTGGCGAACTACCCCTTTGCTACCATCGAGCCCAACACCGGAATCGTACAGGTGCCCGATGGCCGGCTCGAGATTTTGGCAGAGATCGTAAAACCCGAGCGCACCGTTCCAGCGGCCGTGGAGTTCGTGGACATCGCGGGTCTGGTAAAGGGGGCAAGCGAGGGGGAGGGGTTGGGGAACCAGTTTCTGGCCAATATCCGGGAAGTCGACGCCATTCTCCACGTGATCCGCTGCTTCGAAGATCCCGATGTGCAGCATGTCATGGGCGAAGTCGATCCGGTGCGCGATCGGGAGATCATCAACATCGAGCTCGGGCTGGCCGACCTGGCCAGCGTCGAGAAGCGGCTCGACAAGGCTACCCGGGCGGCAAAATCAGGCGATACCCAAGCCAGGTTGGAGCAGCGTCTGCTGGAGCGGGTGCAGAAGGCGCTCGCTGCCGGACAGCCTGCCCGTATTGTGGTTCCTACCGAAGAGGAAGGGCCCAGCTACCGGTCGTTCAACCTGCTCACCGCGAAGCCGGTCCTGTACGCCGCCAACGTGGGCGAGGAGGACATCGCCTCGGGGAATCAGTACGTCGATCAACTGCGTAGCGCACTGACCCGGGAGCAGGAGACAGCGGAAGTGGTCACCTTCTCCGCGAAGGTGGAAGCCGAGCTGGCGGAGCTCGCATCGGAGGACCGCGCCGAGTTCCTCACCTCGCTGGGGCTCAGGGAATCGGGCCTGGATCGTCTGGCTCACGCGGCCTATCACCTGCTCGGACTCCAGAGCTACTTCACCGCCGGAGAGAAGGAAGTGCGTGCCTGGACCGTTCACCGGGGCGACAAAGCCCCCGCTGCGGCCGGCGTGATCCACTCCGATTTCGAGAAGGGGTTCATTCGAGCGGAGACGGTGGCCTACGATGACTTCGTTCGAGTGGGGGGATGGAAACCAGCCCGGGAACAGGGACTCTCCCGGGCCGAAGGCAAGGAATACGTCGTTCAGGACGGCGACGTCATGCTCTTCCGGTTCAGTAACTGAACCGCATTTACCGTCGGGCTGCCCCGCTGCCCCGCTCGCTATTATCTTGGTTACCACATATCTCCTCCCCGGCCCACACCAGGCTCGGGGCAACCGAGTCCAACAGGGCTCCAGTCCAAAGGAAGGTGTCATGACCCGTCAGTACGAGGTGGTCTATATCTTCGACAGTGCGCTCGAAGAGACCGCCATCAATGAGCGCCTCGCGCGCTTCAATGCCCTGATTCAGCAATCCGGCGCCGAGCCTCCCCAGGTGAATCACTGGGGCAAGCGCACGCTGGCCTACCCCGTCAAGAAACACGAGACCGGCTACTACGTGGTCGTCAAGTTCGACGCGGAAGCCACCGCGCTTCCGGAGTTCGAGCGGGCCATCAAGCTGGATGAGGGAGTGCTCCGCCATCTCGTGGTAGTGAGCGAGGGAGCCCAGCCGGTGCCGGTCACTGCCGGGAAGACCGATGAGGAGGATGACGAATGAGGCGCCCCCAGAAGACCTGCGCCATCTGTGAGTCCGGAGTTCGCATCGTCGACTTCAAGGATGAGCGCACCTTGTCCCGTTTTCTGACCGAGCGAGGAAAAATTCTTCCCAGCCGACTTTCGGGAACCTGCGCCCGGCACCAGCGTCAACTCAGCACCGCCATCAAGCGGGCTCGGCAACTGGCGCTGCTGCCGTATATCAAGGGGTTCGGCGGCTGACCTCGCCGTCCTGGCGGGAGCCAAGTACAGGAGCAGGGTCGCCCCGGAGGCAGTTCGGGTCACTTCTGGCCCTCATCGCCTATTTGCTGGTGGCCCCGGCTGTGCTCCTCTTTGGACCGCTCGCCGGGCTGCTGCTCCTCAGCCGGCCCCGGAGGGTGCGCGAATGGCTGTGGCTGCTCGCAACCGCGACCTGGTCTGCCCTGTGGCTGGACCAGACCGGCGGTTTGGCGGGCCAGTTTGCCCGGGCCGAGGCGGTTTTGATTACCGGGTCCTATCTGGCGCTCACACTGTGGCGTCCCTCTCCCCGATTTTCTCGCGCTCTGCTGGCTACCGCCATCGGTGGCGTAGCGCTGGTGGTCTGGATGTGGTACTTCGGAGTGGGCTGGACCGCGGTTCGCGAAGCAGTCGAGCAGGATCTCTGGCGGTATAACCGCGACTTCATCATGCGCTTGGGACAAGTCGCGCCGGGGATGAGCGATGCGGGAATGCTGGATGAGATGTCGGCCATGGTGCGCTCGATTGCCCTGCTCTACCCCGCGCTCCTGGCGCTCGCCAGCATGGCCGGGGTTACCCTTGCCTGGGTTTGGCATCGCCGCATCGCGCAGCGTCCGCTCGGCCCGGCACCGGCCGGCTTCTCCTCATTCGATTTCAGCGACCAGCTGGTCTGGGGATGGGTGATTGGACTTGCGCTGTGTCTGGCCCCACTCCCCGAAGTCTGGAGCTCAGTAGGCGCCAACCTGCTTCTGGTCTGGGCGGTGCTGTACGCGGCCCGCGGACTGGCGGTGTTCGCCGTGGGAACCCGCAGAGTTCCGGCCCCGGTGATTGCCACACTGTCACTCATTGCAATGCTGCTGTTGCCGTTTGTGGTGGGTGGGCTGACCCTGCTGGGCCTGGCCGACACCTGGCTAGATTTCCGACGCCGCCTTGCCGCGTCGGCTACCTGAGGAAACTCTCCTATGATCGAAGTGATACTCCGTGAAGACATCAAGACTTTGGGCCGCGCGGGAGAAATGGTGCGGGTGAAGCCGGGGTACGCCCGGAACTATCTGTTGCCCCAGGGACTGGCCTACGAAGCGACCGAAGGAAACCGCAAGCGGATCGCTGCGGAAACCCGGGTGCGCGCGGCCAAGGACCAGGCGGAGCGCACCGAGGCCGAGCGGATGGCCGGCACCTTGAGCGGGCTTACTCTGACGCTGAAGGGCAAGGCCGGCGAGGAGGGGAAGCTGTTCGGTTCCGTCACCTCGCAGGACATCGCCGAGGCACTGGCGAGCCAAGGGTACTCCTTCGACCGGCGGAGGATCGAGTTGGAGCATCCGATCAAGACTACCGGCACTCATGCCGTGAGCCTTCGGTTGCATCCTGAGGTTCATGCCGAACTCCGGGTCTCTGTCGTCGCTGAGTGATCGGGACACGATGCGAGTGGGGATCACCTATGTGGATGGTCCCCGCTTAGCGCGGTCCCTTATCGCGGCCGCCGACTGGGTAGCGGCGGGCCGCGAGGAGATCAACCGGATCAACGTTTTCCCGGTGCCGGATGGTGATACCGGCACCAACTTCACTCTGACCCTTCGCGCCGTCGCCGACGCTCACAAAGCGCGCGGCGACGCTTCACTTCCGGTCACCGCCAAAACCATGGCTCAGGCCGCCGTGCTCGGGGCCCGGGGCAACTCCGGGATGATGCTGGCTCACTTTCTCCTGGGGTTCACCGAGTCTTTGGGTGACCGGAGCGTGGCCACCGCTGCCGATGTTGCAGCGGCCATTCGGAAGGGCTCGGATCGCCTGTATGAATCGCTGGACGATCCCCGTGAGGGCACCATTCTCACGGTCGCCCGCGAGGCTGCCATCGCGGCCGAGCCGGCTGCCCGAGCCACCGGTGACGTGGGCAGCTTCATGCGGCGGTTGTTGGAGGAGGGACAAGCGGCCCTGGCCCGAACCCCGGAGCTGATGCAGGTCCTCAAGGATGCCGGTGTGGTTGATGCCGGCGGTATGGGATTTGTGCGGATGCTCGAGGGTGTGGTTCGCTTTATCGCGGGCGATCCGATCGTATCAGCGGACTTAGGCAGCGAGAGCGCGGGAGACGGAGACAATCCTGCTGCGCTGGTGAACGTCGCGGCTGAGAGGGATTTCCAGTATTGCACCGAGGTCCTGGTCCGCGGTGAGAGCCTGCCCGCCGCCAACGAGGTGCGCAGCGCCATGCGCGCCTTCGGCGGCTCCACGGTGGTGGCGCTGACCGGGGACATCCTCAAGATCCATGTGCACACGGATACCCCCGAGGCCGTCTTTACCTATGCAACACGCTGGGGGCGGGTGGCCAGTACCAAGGCGCAGGATATGCGGGTCCAGCACCGGAAGCTGGCTCACCCGGAGCGGCGGCCGGTGGCGATCGTCACCGACACTTCGGCCGATCTTTCCGACTCCCTGCTCGACCGGCAC
>DASUVR010000292.1:0-2853 GCA_036378855.1 Gemmatimonadales bacterium
GCCTTCACCGATCAACGTGACCGGCTGCCCCGCCTGCACCGCGCGACCCACCAGCATCGGGATCCAGATATCCATGAAGGCATTGGGCTGCAGAATGGTGTATCGCATGCCGCTGGAGCGCAGGTACTGCTCGGTCTCGCCCTTGGCCCGCATCAATTCGATGTCGCTCTGATCGCCGGCGCCCAGCGCGGAGATGAAGATGAAGTGCCGGACCCCTGCTGTTCGCGCTGCCTCGATCAGGTTGCGATTGCCCTGACGGTCTACGGTCTCCACGCTGTCGGCATCACCACGCAGCGCTGAGTTTGCCGTCGTGATCACCGTGTCGACGCCCCGACAGGCGGCCTGAAGCGAAACCGGATCCTTCAGGTCGCCGATGGTGGGCTCTGCTCCCGATTCGGCGAGTCCTACGTGATTGGAGCCCGGGCGGACTAAGATCCGTACCTGAAGACCACGCTCCAGAAGTCCACGGGCGATCATCCCCCCGAGTACACCGGTGCTGCCCACAACGAGAATCATGAAGTCCTCCTGGATCGGGCTAGAGCTAACCAACTCCGCTTGGCGTTCCGGTGCTAGTGTTTTACTTCTCTGCCCATGCAGATCGGCATTGACCTGGGCGGCACCAAGATAGAAGCGATTGGCCTCGAGGCGGACACGCTCCTGGGGGTGCGACGCCGCATTGCCACGCCCCGGAATTATGCCGGGACGATCGATGCCATCTCGCAGCTCGTCGGCGAGATCGAGCGTGAGGCGGGTCGTCCCGGGTCGGTCGGCGTAGGAATTCCGGGCGTGGTGAGCCACGCCACCGGACTGGTCAAGAACGCGAACTCCACCTGGCTCAACGGCCAGCCCCTGCGGACCGATCTGGAGATCCGGCTGTCCCGGCCGGTGCGGATGGCCAATGATGCCAACTGCTTTACCCTGTCCGAGGCGATCGATGGCGCAGGCCGCGGACTCGAGACCGTATTCGGCGTCATACTGGGAACGGGAGTAGGCGGCGGGATAACGATTCGACAGCGGATTCACGAGGGACCCAACCAGATAGCCGGAGAGTGGGGACACAACCCGCTCCCCTGGCAGACCGACGAGGAGCGTTCAACCGCCCCGGCGTGTTACTGCGGCCGAACCGGATGCGTGGAGACCTTTCTTTCCGGACCTGGCTTCGAGCGCGACTACGCCCTTCTGAGCCAGAAGCAGAACACCAGTCCAGAGATCGTGCGTGCCGCGGCACAGGGCGACATCCACGCCGTCGCCGCGCTCCGGAGATATGCGGATCGGCTCGCCCGCTCACTGGCCAGCGTGATCAATTTGCTCGACCCCGATGCGATCGTTCTGGGCGGCGGCATGTCCAATCTTCCCCACCTCCCCTCCGCGGTTACCGCCCTTCTACCCCGAAACGTCTTCTCGGACCGGGTCGTGACCCGCATCCTCCTGAACGTGCATGGAGATTCCAGCGGCGTCCGCGGCGCCGCATGGTTGTGGCCATGATGTCATCTCCCGTACTCGTCGTGCCGGCGGAACCAGATGTTGGTCTCGTTCCGCCCCCTGGGAGCGCGGTCGAGCCACTGGTACATCCCCCAGAGCGCATCCAGTCCGCGGGCGTAGGATGAATAGGTGTGGTAGACCGTGCCGTTCTCCAGCGCAAACGCGCTGACCCCCGGACGCTCCCGGGTGTAGGTGGCCACGTCGGTGCCGGTCCTGGCCGCCATCCATTCCACCGTTCCCTCGCCCGCGTCGGACTGCCACTGCTGGCCTTTCTTGCCCACCAGTGTGTCCTTCATCGGCTGCTCCCGCCGGTAGTTGTACTCGATCTCTCCCTCGCGCTGTTCCTCCTCGCTGAAACCCACGCTGAAATCGTGGTTGAAGTCGCTGCCGTATGAGGAGGCCCAGGGGAAGGTCCATCCCATCCGCTTCTTGTAGGCATCCAGCCTGGCGTAGGGCGCCCGGGATACGGCCCATAGCATCACGTCATGGTTGGCCAGGTGCACGGCGAAGCCGTTGAATCCGTCGGCGATCGCCGAGCAGGCGGGACAGCCGGCGGTGTAGTCGGGGCCGAACATGAAGTGATACATGAGAATTTGCGAGCGTCCGCGGAAGAGATCGGCCAGTGAAACGCCCCCCTGATCGGTATCGAAGCGGTACTGCTTGTCGATCCGGACCCAGGGAAGTTCCATCCGGCGGCGGGTCAGCTCGTCGCCCTGGCGGGTGTGCTCCTTCTCCGCCTCGAGCAGCTCCAGCCGTGCGGTGAGCCACTCTTCGCGCGTTCCGGCGCGGTGACTCACGGTGCGTTCTTTCGTGGGATTCGGCATTGCCTTCTCCTTTCCTTGAGAGCTGTCACAGTCGCGACTCGTGTCTGGTGACTCGTGACTCGTGACTCGTGACGTATTTGCCTTTCGTTCCATCATTGACGATATTCTACCATATGGTTGAACGTTTGTCCACCCACGCCGCCGAGCGGCGAAAACTGGATCGGGTCTACGGCGCGATCGCGGACCCGACCCGCCGGGCGATGCTTGGCATCCTCGCCGGCGGAGAGGTAAACGTGGGCATGCTGGCCCAGCGGTTTCCCATCTCCTTCAACGGCGTCTCCAAGCACGTGAAGGTGCTGGAGCAGGCCGGCCTGGTGCGGCGGAGCGTGCGGGGGCGGGAGCACTGGCTCAGCCTCCGCCCTGCCCCGCTCCGGGAGGCGAGCCGCTGGCTGGACCACTACCGGGCCTTCTGGGAGAACCGGCTCGACGCGCTCGAAAGCTTCTTGGGCAGAACGGAGAAAGGATGAGCCGCCGCGAATCGGGCGAGATCCTGGTGGTGCGGCGTTTCTTCTCGGCGTCGAGGGAACGGGTGTTTCACGCCTGGCTG
>DASUVR010000293.1:0-6574 GCA_036378855.1 Gemmatimonadales bacterium
GAGTCGATCGGGAGGCTCACACCGCGCTGTCTGGCGGCGCAACCACCGTCTTCCGGGAAGACGAGGAGGCCTTCGAAACCGCGGCGCCGAATCTCGCGGGACTCAACCTGGCAAAACACGTGGCCGGAGATGCTGCGTTCGAGTTGGAGCACGGTGCCGGCTCGGACCCAATCAGTGGAGGTCTCGGTCCCGTCTTCGACAATGTGTCCTGTGAGGGGTGCCACCTGGGTGACGGGCGGGGCCGTCCCCCGGAAGACGGCGTCAGTTTCTCATCAATGCTGTTTCGCTCCAGTGTCACCGGAAAGGATGTGAACGGTGGTCCGCTGGGAATACCGGGAGGTTTCGGCGGTCAGCTCCAGACGCGAGGGGTAGACCCGGATCAGGCGGACATACAAGCCTCGGTATATTACACGACGATCGAAGGAAGCTTCACCGACGGCACCAAGTTCCAGCTCCAGGATCCTCATTACACGCTGACCGGACTCTATCCCGGTCTTGCGGCCGGCTTCCTTTTCTCGCCCCGAGTCGCTCCGGTGGTGTTTGGCCTGGGATTGCTGGAGGCGGTCCCCGCCCTTGGCGTACTGGCTCGGGCGGATCCGCTGGACCTCAATCGCGACGGGATCTCGGGCCGGGCAAACGTCGTGTTCGATGCGGTCCATCGGCGGCAGGCACTGGGCCGATTCGGCTGGAAGGCGAACACTCCGAACCTGCTGCAACAGACTGCTGGTGCTTACAATGGCGACATGGGCGTGACCTCGGATCTTTTCCCGAGCGAGTCCTGCGCCGGCCGAAGCGAGAGCAGCTGCAGCACCACTCATGTTGAAGTGAGCGCGGACATCGTAGGGAATGTCGCCTTCTATACTCAGACGCTTGCCGTTCCGGCGCGACGCAAACTCAACGATGCAACTACCCGGCGGGGCGAATACCTGTTCTACGCCTCGGGCTGCAACGGCTGCCACACGCCGACCCTTCGTACCGGGAGACTGCAGGGCGTACCGGAGGTTTCCGGTCAAGTCATCCATCCGTACACCGACCTCCTGGTCCATGACATGGGTCCAGGCCTTGCCGACAACCGTCCGGACTTCCAGGCATCGGGAAGTGAGTGGAGGACTCCGCCTCTGTGGGGAATCGGACTGGTCCAGACAGTGAACGGTCATTCCCGGTTCCTGCACGACGGCCGAGCCGGCTCACTGATGGAAGCGGTACTCTGGCATGGAGGAGAAGCCACCCGGGCGCGCGATCGGGTCAAGGGATTGAGCCAGCCGGACCGGGACGCCCTGATCGCCTTTTTGCAGTCACTCTAGGCGAATCACGGCCCCTGGACGCCCCAGCGCTCTTTTTGTGGTGGTGGCTCCGGATTCCTGAGCGGGGGGATCTTGCTGCTGAAGGCAACGCCGGTGATTCGATCGGTGTTGTCGTCTCTCACCCGATACTCAGCCGGGAAGTCGTCAGACTGCTCCATCCACTGCTGCAGCACCGCCGCCAGCTCTCGCACCTGCCTGGCGTAGCGGGGCTCGTCGGCCACATTCCGGAGCTCCCAGGGATCGGCTTTTAGATCGTACAGCTCGAGTCGTGCCCGGGGGACCTCGAACAGCCGGTGCTGGGCCGAGGTGAGCTGCCCGGCTTTCGCTCGAGCCCGGAGCGCAAGGAAGGAAGGACTCGCGCCAATGTCGGCGGCGGTGCAAAGCGGCAGGTCGGTATACGCGTCGGTTCGGATCAGCTTGAACCGGAGCGTGCGCACCGCGCGCTGATGCTCGTCGCAGTCGTGCCAATTGCGCTCGCTGAACACGTGGGCTCGGCCGGTAAACGTGGCAGGCTCGCTGAACAGCTCCCGGAAGCTATGCCCCTGTACCGAGTCGTTCGGAGTGGCCCCGGCTACATCGAGCAGCGTGGGAGTCAGATCCACCGTGCTCACCAGTCCCCGATCGTACACCGTTCCGACCGGAATGCGGCCGGGCCACGAAAACACCAGCGGCGTGCGAGTGCCCGCGTCGTAAAGCGTGCCCTTCTCACGGGGAAACGGCGCACCGTTGTCGCTCAGGAAAATGACCAGGGTATTCTGCCGGAGCTCGCGCCGCTCCAGCTCTGCCATCATCTCGCCGATGGCATCGTCCATATGAGCGATGGTGTCGTAGTAGTTCACCAGATCAGCCCGGGTGCCGGGACTGTCTGCCAGATATGGAGTAAGCACCACCCGTTCCGGTCGATGCCGGTGAGCTACGCTCTCGGGATGATAGGGACGATGCGGCTCATGAAACGCCACCCAGAGAAAAAATGGCCGGGTTCCGGTGGAATCGAGGAACCCGGAAAAGGCCGCCGCGGTCTTGGGCGAATACCACTGAAATTGCTTCTCTCCGTTGGGTCCGAGATGGGTCTTGGCCATTAGACCGGTGAAGTAGCCCTGTGCCTGCAAGTACGACGGCAGCAGGCGCACCCCGTCGGGCAGTGGTGTGTGCAGGTCTTCGGTCCGGGTGGCGTGGGAGTAGATGCCGGAGAGCATGCTGATGCGGGACGGGCTGCACTGGGGGCTGGTACCGAAGGCGTATCTCACCAGCAGGCCTGAACGAGCAAGGCGGTCGATGTTGGGAGTGCGGATGAATCGGTTGCCGTAGACCCCGGTGTCGCGCCATCCCAGGTCGTCGGCCACAAAGATCATGATGTTGGGGTGATTCTCGGCGGCGCCCTGGGACAGTGCGGGGGCTGCCTGCAGGAATAGAAGGAAGAGGGCGCAGATCTGCCGGCGCAAAAGCGGAGCCACCCGCCTGATGGAAGTCAGCACTACACCATCGAGCCTCGTCTCTCCGGACCCTGGAAGCGGGCGAGGCCACTTTGCCGACGCTCCTTGCCTACCCAGCGGCCGGGGCCCTCCCGAACCATGGCGATGGCCTGCGCCAGCTGCTCGGGTGCGAATGGCTTGGGCACGAAGCCGGAGATGCGCACGTCCTCGAAGCGATGGAGCGCATCGTCGTCGCCAATGCCGCTGGTGATCAGGATGGGAACCTCCGAGTTCTGCTCCCGGATCCGGATGGCCGTTTCGGCCCCGTCGAGCACCGGCATGACGATATCGATCAGCACCAGGACGATCTCATCGGCAGATCGCTCGAATAGCTCCAGACCCTGCGCGCCATGCTCGGCCGTGAGCACGGTATAGCCCAGCTCCTCCAGCGCATGCTGGAGCAGGCTCCGGATGCCCACCTCGTCATCGATCACCAACACCAGTCCCTCGCCCCGGGCCGACTCGGTGAGCGAATCGGCAACTGTCATGGGACTCTCCGGTCTGTCCTGCTCTGCGGGGAGGAGCACGGAGAAGGTACTTCCCCTACCTGGGGTGCTCTGCACTGAGATGCCACCACCATGGGCCCGAACGATACCGAGAGCCGCGGCCAGCCCCAGGCCGCGTCCCAGGAACTTGGTGGTGAAAAAGGGATCGAAGATCTGCTGCAGCGTCTTCTCGTCCATGCCGCTGCCGGTATCACTCACGATGATCTCGGTGTACTGGCGGGCCTGGAGGGAGAACCCGGGATACATCCGGCCAAGCTCCCCTTCGGGGACATCTCTCACCCGTACCCGGATGAAAACCTCGCCCTCCTTATCGCCAATGGCTTCGGCGCCATTCAGCACCAGATTGAGCAGCAGCTGCTGCACCTGGCCAACATCCGCCTGAATCATCCGGCTCTCGCGGGGAATATCCGAGCGCAGATTGATCTTCCGGGATACCGAGGCTTGAACGATGGCCAGTGCGTCCCGGGCGACCTGAGAGATATCGACGGGCTGAATCTCCCGACGCCCTTTGCCCGCATAGTTGAGCAGCTGCTTCACCAGATGGGCCGCACGGTTGCCGGCCCGCTCCGCCGCAACTAGCATGTCCTGCACCTCGGCACCGCTCTTCTGCGCCTGGAGCCGGCGCCGCACCATGGCCAGGTTGCCCAGAATGGCAGTGAGCACGTTGTTGAAGTCGTGCGCCACTCCGGCCGCGAGCACTCCCACACTCTCCAGCCGCTGGGTCTGACGTACGGCCTCTTCCAGCTGGCGCCGCTCGGTGAAGTCCCGAACTACTTTGGCGTACCCAGCGATACGGCCGTCCTCCTTGAGCGAGATCATCACTCCGGAAGCCCAGAACCGGCTGCCGTCTTTGCGGAGGTGCCAGCGCTCGTCCTCCGCCCTGCCCTGCTCCGTAGCTACCTGCAGCTCGACCTCGGGCACGCCTGCCTGGCGGTCCGGGGGAACGAAAATTTCGTGGGCCAAGGTCCCCTCGAGCTCCTCCGCCGAGAAACCGAATAGCTTTTCGGCACCCCGGCTCCACCGCTGGACCCGGCCGTCGGGATCGAACAAGATGATGGCGTAGTCTTCGGTACTTCGCAGGAACAGATCGAGCAGGCGGTCACTCACACGTACGCTCCGGGAGGCGAGACTCACGGGTGACGGATTTCCGTGCCACTGTGCGGTGCTGGAAGGAATTGGGCAGTGACGGTAATCACGTACTCTGCCTTCCCTATTCGCAACAGCGTGTGCAAGCTGATGGGTACGAAGACAGGTCCACCCACGGCCAACCCCGAGACTTATGCCGACCAAGCGAGAAGACGCCCGGTTAACCGGAACGCTCGACGCGATCCGCCGGATCATCCGGATACTGCGGCGCTCCTCCCGGCGTAGCGAACAGCAGGTGGGCATCGGTGGCGCCCAGTTGTTCGTGCTGCAGCAGCTCGCTGAAGCCCCGGCCCGGTCCATCAACGATCTGGCCGCACGCACCTACACCCATCAGAGCTCGGTTTCGGTTGTGGTTCGGCGGCTGGTCGAGCAGCGCCTGGTCACTCGGCAGCCTTCCAGCAGTGACCGGCGGCGGCGCGAGCTGAGGCTTACTGCAGCCGGGAAACGCCTGGTGTCCCGGGCCCCCGTACCGGGACAGGTGCACCTGATCAACGCGCTGCTCAGACTACCCCGGGCGCAGCTCAGGAATCTGGAGCGAGGTCTGGTTCGGCTGGTGGCGGAAATGGGCGGCGAGGGTGAGCCGCCGGCAATGCTCTTTGCCGATGAGATGCCTTCGACTCACTCCGCGCCGAGGTCGAGCGGGCGCCGGCACTTGTCACAGAACACTTCCCGGGGCAAGCGGAAAACCCGGCCGGCCAGGCCCAGCCGCTGATGGGCGCCGCAGTAGGGGCAGTTTCCTTCCGCCGAGCGGATTACCTGGCGTTGATTGAGCCGCAAGAGGGCGAAGATCAGGCCCAACAGCAACGCGCCTGGGACCAGGACGAAATGGACCAGCGGAATGGGAAGCGCAATCACGGCCAATGCGCCGCCGGCGGCGAGCGCAAGCCCCGCCCGGCGAACGCGCTGGCCGGGAGTGAGATTCTCTACCACCAGTTGGGCCTGGGTGGCGCTGGCACCGAATCCTTTGAGCGGCACCTCCAGTGATCGGGTACTCATCACAACGGCCTCCTTGCCATGGCTCTCCGGCAGCGCGTCATATTTCAATATATATGGGATGCCATACAAATCGCTCAAGACCCTACGGTTCGGGCTCTGGCGAACACGTCGCAAGACAAACGGGCCGCCGGTGAGGGAGCCCGATGAATGGGAGCAGCTGGATAGGTCAAAGCTGAAACAAGGAACTTGCCAAACACCCGGTTCCTCAGGGACAGCTGACCACGAATTGATATCCGCCGACCTTTGCTCGGGTTCCCCCGTACTCGTTCGCGGTCATATCCCCATGACAGGTGAACGCCCGCTGGGCCGCGAGGGGGCGGACGATAAAAGTTTCCCGGAATAGCAGAACCAGAAGACACACGGCGATGATGGTGAGAAGGGACTTGGTGTAGAGGTCGACGTGCATGGCAGCGCCCTCCAGAAGTTGTGTTTCCGGTTCGTGAGTGACTCGCTACCCTAGTATGCCCCACACATCGGGAAGGAGCCACCCAGTGGTGGATGGTTCCTGGTCTGTGAACTCGCTCATGCCTGACCATAGCAAAACGGGCCGACCGAGGTCGACCCATTGCCGTCATCATTGTTCTGTCTGGTTTGAGTGCGCCGCGTAGGAATCGAACCTACAACCTAGTGATTAAGAGTCACTTGCTCTGCCAATTGAGCTAGCGGCGCCGGTAATAGCCCCAAGGGGAGTCGAACCCCTCTCTCGACCTTGAAAGGGTCGCGTCCTAACCGATAGACGATGGGGCCGTCTCACCTTTCATAGCGCTAACGGGATTCGAACCCGTGTTTGGGCCTTGAGAGGGCCCCGTCCTAGTCCCCTAGACGATAGCGCCGTGTGAGCTGGGAGCTGGGAGCTGGGAGCGAAAGTGCTCTATTCGTCTCCGGTCCCATGCTCGGCGCTCTTCTACAACAACATTGCCTCCGAACCGTTCCCCACTCGCGGAGTTGCAACGACCACTGGAGCAGCTCCTAGCTCCCGACTCCCAGCCACACTAACAGGCCCGGCAGGACTCGAACCTGCAACCCCCGGTTTTGGAGACCGGTGCTCTACCACTTGAGCTACGGACCTTCGAGGGTGGCTGACGGGAATCGAACCCGCAACCTCCGGAGCCACAGTCCGGCGCTCTAACCGATTGAGCTACAACCACCA
>DASUVR010000294.1:0-3735 GCA_036378855.1 Gemmatimonadales bacterium
CCGATGGCCCGGTTGCCATGGCTGCCGAGCAGCTGATTCATTGGCGAGCGCTCCAGGTTGTCATCGCCACCCCTCATCTGCCCGGTCCAGATCTCCTGGATCACATTTTCCCCGGCGCCCAGCTGGAGCCCACCGGGTTCAGCGTGCCCACTGCCTCCCGGTCTCCCGAGGAGGTCCTATCGGAGTGCGTGCGTCAGGGAATTCCGGTAGCACAAAGCCGGGTTGTGTATCGACAGCATCCCTGACGCTCCGGTTGACGCCGTGCTGCCGGTGCCTCTACGTTGAGGCGAGCCGCGGCACGCCGCAAAGACTCAACGTGCGCTGTCACCGGGAGTTAAGGTGGATTTGCTGGCCTCGTTCAACGACATCATCAACCGCATAGCCGCCGCTCTTCAGATCGACGGTCAGGCCATCATACGGATTGGTGGCCGGGTACTCGGCATCTGGCTGCTCGCCTGGTTGGCACTTCGCGCGGTCAAGCTCGCCGCTCATCGGATCGAGAAGTCGGTAGACGACGGCGACGATTCCGTCACTACCATCCGGGAAAAACGGGGTCGTACCGTAGCCCAGCTGCTCCGGAGTATAGGCCGGGTGGCCATCTTTACCGTGGCGGTGCTGCTCACCTTCAACGCGTTCATCAACATCGCGCCAATTCTGGCCGGTGCCGGTATCCTGGGACTGGCCATCTCTTTCGGGGCTCAGAGTCTGGTCCGCGACATCATCTCCGGTTTCTTCATCCTGATGGAGAACCAGTTCGCCGTGGGCGATGTGATCGAAGCGGCAGGCAAGAACGGTGTGGTCGAGAAGATGACCCTCCGTGTGGTAGTGCTCCGCGACCTGGAGGGCACCAGGCACGTTATCCCTAACGGCCAACTCACTGTGGTCAGCAACAAGACCCGTGACTGGTCCCGAGCGGTGGTGGACGTCTCCATACCGTACAGTGAGGACGTAGACCGGATCATCGGCGTGGTCCGGGACGAGGCGGCCCAATTCTGCACTGACCCCAAATGGTGCCTGCAGCTCGATGGGGCAGCCGAGGTGCTCGGTGTGCAATCCATGACGGACAACTCCGTAGTCATCCGCACCCTGCTCAAGACCCAGCCGGGCTCCCAGTGGGGCGTGGAACGCGAGTTCCGCCGGCGGCTCATCAATCGCTTTACCCGCGAATCGGTCGAGAGTCCGTTCCAGCAGCGCCGGGTGCATGTCACCATCAAGGGGGGAACCGACGGCGAGGCCATTGCTGCGGCTGCTAGCGGAGCCGCGGGCTGATGGCGCTCCGCCTCTACAACACACTCAGCCGCCAGGTCGAGCCGTTCGAGCCGCTGCAGCGGGGCCGAGTGTCGCTCTACACCTGTGGTCCCACGGTCTACAACTACGCCCACATCGGAAATTTCAGAACCTTCCTGTTCGAGGACCTGCTTCGGCGCTGGCTGGAGGCAAGTGGATACGACGTCTTTCACGTCATGAACATCACCGACGTGGACGACAAGACCATCAACGGCGCAAAGCAGGCAGGGAAGCCGCTCCGGCAATATGTCCGGCATTACATCGATGCGTTTCACGAGGATCGGCAGTACCTGCGAATTCAGGAGGCGTCGGCCTACCCCCGCGCCACCGACTACATCCCTCAGATGATTGCGCTGGTCGAGGGGCTGCTGCAGAAGGGCATTGCGTATAAGGGAGATGACGGCTCGGTCTATTTCTCCATTGCCCGGTTTCCTCAATATGGGAAGCTGTCGCGGATCGACATGCGCGAGCTCAAGACCGGCGCCAGCGAGCGGGTCAGCAGCGATGAGTACGCCAAGGAGGACGCCAGGGACTTTGCCCTCTGGAAGGCCGTCAAGGCGGAGGACGAGCAAGTGGGGGCGGCCTGGGATGCCCCCTTTGGCCGAGGGCGGCCCGGCTGGCATCTCGAGTGCTCGGCCATGGCCCTCGCGCTCCTCGGCGGGCATTGGGGCACCGACGTGCTGGATATCCATGCCGGAGGGGTGGATCTCATCTTTCCCCATCACGAGGATGAGATCGCCCAGAGCTGCGCGTACACCGGCCAGGATCTGTTTGCCCGCTACTGGCTGCACGGCGAGTTCCTCAACATCCGCGGCACCAAGATGTCGAAGCGCTTCGGCAACATCACCACCCCGCGCGATCTTCGGCAGGACGGGGTCGACGCCGGTGCCATCCGCTTGCTCATGTTTCAGACTCATTACCGGCAGAAGCTCGATTTGACCGACGAAGGGCTGGCGGGGGCGCAGGAGGCGTCGCGCAGACTGGGCGAGTTTCAGAACCGGCTGGTAGAAAGCCGCACCGGTCAGGATTCACCGCGGTTTCTGGCAGCGGCGGAGCGGTTGAGCCAGGACGTAGCAGCCGCCCTGGACGACGATCTCAACGCGCCCCGGGCGGTGGCCGCGGTGTTTGCCTATATGAATGAAGGGCACGCGGCCATGGACGGCGGCGATCGGCCCGGCCCGGCTGCGCTCGCTGCCTGGCGGAAAGTCGAGGGCGTGCTCGGTGTCACCAGTCAGGTGACCATTATGAAAGTTGAGGGCGACGAACCGGCGGACGAATCCCGGGAGTTGGCGGAAACGCCTCCGGGCGAGACGGCCGCAGCCGAGCGATGGGCCCTGGGCTGGGCCAAGAGGCGCAAGGAGCAGAAGACGGCGCGAAACTTCGCCGAAGCAGATCGGATCCGCGAGCTGCTTCGGGCAGCCGGCTGGGAGGTTCGAGACAAGCAGGATGGCTCGGTCGAGGTGGTCCGGATCAAGCGAGCGAGCTAGCTTTCCCGCAGTGCGCTGACGTAGCTCAATTGGCAGAGCAGCTGATTTGTAATCAGCAGGTTAGGGGTTCGATTCCCCTCGTCAGCTCGTCGCTCAAAACATCGTGTTCTGATTGGCTGAAGCGTCCGGGACCGTCTGCAGGACGTCCCAGTGCTCGACAATCTTGCCATCGCGGTCCAGCCGGAAGATGTCGATCCCGGCCCAATCCGGTCCGCCCGGCCATTCCTGACGACAGTGCAACACCACGTAGTCGTCTTCGGCGATCACCCGCTGAAAGTGGACCCGCTTGCCGGGATATTTCCGGGCCATGCGCTCGAAGTAGTCGATGAACGCGTCCTTGCCGTCCGCGACCATCGGGTTGTGTTGGCGGTAGCTATCCCCCACGTAACGTCGAACTGCTTCGTCGGGCCGGCACTGGTTGAACATGAGATCGTAAAATGCGGTCACTGTTCGCTTGTTCTGTTCCAGCGTGGTCATGGTGCGTCCTGGCTCGAGATGGAAGCGGAACCTCGCAGCACCCAGCCAAGTTCCCCGCCAGCAACCCCTTGCACTAGTTAGAGCCTGCCGTTACTCTAAGGGTCTGTCAAAATTTGGGCCCACTCACAGCCACGATTCGGACCCCGCTTCATGCCGGCGGGGTTCTGTATCAATAGGAAGTGGGAGATGGTCGGCGGTGGGGTGACCGAGTGGCTAATGGTAGCAGACTGTAAATCTGCCGGGCTAACGCCCTACGTAGGTTCGAATCCTACCCCCACCATTCGGGCGGTAAGTCGGACGGGCGGATAGGCCGACGGAGACAGTCTGACCGGCCGTCCGCCCGCGCGGGTGTAGCTCAGTTGGTAGAGCATCAGCCTTCCAAGCTGAGGGTCGCGGGTTCGAGTCCCGTCGCCCGCTTCGTCGCTCGCGTAGCTCAGTTGGTAGAGCGCATCCTTGGTAAGGATGAGGTCCGCGGTTCAATCCC
>DASUVR010000295.1:0-8536 GCA_036378855.1 Gemmatimonadales bacterium
ATTTAACGGCCCCGGTCCGTGTTGGGCCATGTAGAAGTTGGCGAGATAGCTCCAATACCAGGGGCAGGCGCGATGAAGCTCAACGATGGCGGCATCGTTAGGACCGAGGGCAGGCAGGATCAGGCAGAACAGCGCAAGAAAGCCGTAGTAGAGCGGAAAGATCCGCAGTACTCGTCGGATATAGAAGTTGCGAAAAAACCCCGGCGAGCCCTTGGTGTCGTACAAGATTCCCGTAATCAGGAATCCGGAGAGCACGAAGAAAAGATCCACCCCTATCCAGCCAACTGACGCGAGCCGGGTAACCAGATCCGGGACTTCGGGGCCGCCTGGAAATGTCTCGAGGATGTGGTAGCCCATGACCAGCAGAATTGCGACGCCGCGCAAGCCGTCCAAGGCGGGCAAGTGGCCAATGGTGAAGCTGGCTCGGGCTGCCGGCTTACTCATTGCTGAGGATGTGCAGGGTACGGCATTTCGACAACAAATGAGAGTAAGTTAGTTTC
The DNA here is from genome assembly GCA_036378855.1 of Gemmatimonadales bacterium. Taxonomy (GTDB): domain Bacteria; phylum Gemmatimonadota; class Gemmatimonadetes; order Gemmatimonadales; family GWC2-71-9; genus CAVVWJ01. Next base: position 501 of record DASUVR010000295.1, read on the forward strand.
TCCGTGCTCATTTTACTTTCGGCGATTGACGATAGCCTGCTTGCAAAACTAGGATTTCTGAGGAACGCGTTCGAGAGATCTGGTAAGGGCTTCGCCAACAGGAGAGGTGTTATGAACAAGAACACGATTTGCCTGTGGTACGACAAGGATGCCGAGGAAGCCGCGCGGTTCTACGCCCGGACTTTCCCCGACAGCAAGGTCGGTGCGGTTCACCGGGCGCCAGCTGACTATCCCTCCGGCAAGGCGGGCGACGTGCTGACCGTCGATTTCACGGTATGCGGCATCCCGTGCATGGGCCTGAACGGCGGGCCCGCGTTCAAGCAGAGCGAGGCGTTCTCCTTCCAGATCGCCACCGACGACCAGGCCGAGACCGACAAATACTGGAACGCGATCGTCGGCAACGGCGGCGCGCCCAGCGAGTGTGGCTGGTGCAAGGACAAATGGGGGCTGTCGTGGCAGATCACGCCGCGGGTGCTGACCGATGCGTTGGCCCAGGGTGGGGACGTGGCCAAGCGCGCGTTCGACGCGATGATGACGATGGGGAAGATCGACGTCGCCCGGATCGAGGCCGCTGTGAGGGGCGAGGCGGTACCGGCTTGATTCCCGCTTGACTGCCCCGCGCGATGATGGAGCCACCTCTGAACGGTGGCTCTGTCATGTTGGCAAACTCGGTTGGGTTGGGGATAGCGTATCTGGCGTTTGGGCTGGTTCTGTCGGTGCTGGCCCGAAAGGGATGGGCCGAAGATTGGGATGAGGGTTTCCTGGCCTCGGTTCTCGGGCCGCCCCTCTTCACGCTGATCGCCCTGACTGCGCTGGCTGACTTCATCTGGACCCGCATCGGTCCCCGCAGTCAACGCTCGGGCAACCGCCCGGCCTGGTAGCCGGAGCGCTACTGCGGTGGGATGGACCAGCTGATCTCGTCCCCCATCTTCACCGGGAAAATCTCGCTGAGCACCGCCGGTCCCGAGTTGCGGACGGGCCTGCCTTCGAACCTCACCCAGGTGGCTCCGGCGGTGAGGGTGGGGGGCAGAGCGAAATAGGTGACCTCACCCGCCGTCACAAATCCAAGACGATTGGTCCTGCCGTCATTCCGCCGCACATAGATGTCCATGTCCACCGACGCGCGGTTCTCGATCCGGGCGCGGGTCTGCTCGCTGGGCGGGGTGGCTACCGTTCCCTGGCTTCCTCGACACGCCGCAGTGAGCGCGAGCAACAGAGCAGGGGCTCGCAAGATCTTGAACATGTGGGCTCGCGGGGCTGGGGGCTGACTCAACCTTACCTCGAAGACACTGGGGACTCCAGCGCGGAGCGTCGAATCGAGGGCTATCGGTTGTACTCCTGCGCCGAACGCGGAGCCTGGGGAAGTTGCTGGTCGAGTGACTGGCGGTAGCGAATGCAGCCCCGGAGGAACTGAGGCCAATCGGGAACCGTGGGCAACGGGTCTTGCCGCTCGGGGAGGAGTCCCCAGAGGCCGGGGTGATGCCAACAGAGATCTTGGCCGGTGCTGTCGCGGTGCTCGCGAATGCCTCGGCGAAGCTTGCGAACTTCCTCCATGAGCTGTTCGCGCGAGAGATCGGCCAAATCATCGTCCATCAGTGCGCCTTCGTTCCTCCATGGTGAGCCGAGCCTCGGACTCAGGTCTCGCGCGGTCGGCGCCGGCTAGAATCCAGAACGTACTCTTTTCCAGCGCTCCTGCGGCCATAAGGCACCCGACAGACCGCCCAACCCTAGACCGATGGCGCCTCCCATCAGCGCCGCGTCTCCAGAGTCACCACCGTTTGGGGAAATCACTGTCACCAAATAGAAGGTCGCTGCTCCGAAGGCTCCCCCGATCAAACCTCGCAGAAGCGCGCTGACGCCGCGGGAGGGGGCGCCCCGACTGATCTCGAGCCTTTGAACGAACGAACGAGGAATGGCGAGGGGACCCACACTGTCCGCCACGGCGAGGTACAGCGTGTCCTGAGCCAGACCGGTGACGCGGCCGCGAAGCAACTGCCCCCGCGGCCCTACCTGGTACTGCGCCTCGGGCAACCGGACCTGCACCCGAGTACCGGGCGTTACCTGCGGGGGCCATTGCGCAGCCAACGAAACGGTCCAGCCGGCCAGCGCGATGAGGACGGCGGCTACCGATGCCATGGGTATCCGACTCCTGGCAGAATCAAGACCTGATGCGGTGGCTACGACGGACCGACTGCTTTGCCGAACATGAGCCGGAAGCTCCACACCCGGTTGTGAGCGTCGCCGAACTCGAACGCGTCGGAAAGGGGCCAGGTGTACTTGACGTCGAAGCCGAAGAACTTCCCGGTATTGGTCACCTTCGCGACCTGGAGGCCGAGCGGCCAGCCCCACTCGCTGCCCTTGGCGTTCTCACAGTTGCAGTCGACCTTGAAGCCGAAGCTGACCCCGGAGTATATCCGCGCGCGGTAGGTCTTTCCTTGGGGCGCCAGGATGGCGCCTATGGTGAGGGGAAACTCGATATAGCTCAGCTTGGTGTCGCCGCCGCCCTTCTGGACCCAGTTTGCCTCCAGGGTCAGTGCGGTCGGCCCCGCATTGACTCCGCCGAAGAGGCCGGCAGTTCCACCCCAGCGGTCGTCCCCGACTCCAGCCAGGTTGGAGATGTCACTCAGGGTGGCCCCACCGATGACACCGGCGAACTTGGTGCCTGGACCCTGGGCCGAGAGCGGGCTGGTGAGGAGCAGACAGAAGAGGAGAGCGCTGGCGAACCGGAGCATGGCATCCTCAGTGGTAAGGGGATGCACCAAGATGTCATGGGGGCGCTCCGCATCCAATACTCGACTAAGGGATAGGGTGCATCGTCGCTGGACGGGGACCATGGCGTGTATTTTCCCTACAGCTTACTGCACGAGGAGGCGCCATGGAGCCGCCAATCAAGCCACTCGCCGCACTCTTTGATCTCAATACGGATCTGCTGCTGAATTGCCTCGAGGGGCTCTCCGACGAGGAGGCCCGGGGTCGTCTGGAAGCCGGAGGAAACAGCATCACGTTTTTGGCTGAGCACCTCACGGACTCGAGGCACTTCCTGGTCGCACGGCTGGGGCACACGCTACTCAATCCAATCGCCCACTATCTGGCCGATGTCCGGAGCATGGACGACATCTCCGAATGGCCCGGCCTCGAAGAAATTCGCCAGGCGTGGCTGGGAGTGAGCGCGCACCTGCAGGGCGTGCTCGACCGGTTAACCGCTGCCGAGCTCGCGGAGCCAACCGCCCAACGCTTCCTGGCGGAAGACACCACCCGGCTCGGCATGGTGACGTTTCTGGCTCAGCATGACTCCTATCATCTGGGCCAGATCGGATTCATCCGCCGGCAGTTGGGCAAGTCTCCCATGTCCTACGCTCGCCGCCCACGCGCGGTCCCGGCAGGAGTGGCCTGACTCCTTGTCGCGACCATTCTTCGTTGCGCTATTGATGGGGCCGTGCGGCTCCCTCGCGGGACAGCAGACTGCTCCCACTGCCGTAAACCAGTACGTAGCCGCGGAGATGAGCCGGCAGCACATCCCCGGGATTTCGATAGCCGTGGTGCGGAATGACAGCGTTCTGCTTCGGCGCGGGTATGGGCTGGCAAATGTGGAGCTTGGGGTGCCGGCCAGCGACAGTACGGTGTACCAGTCAGGATCCCTGGGAAAGCAGTTTACCGCTGCCGCGGTGGTGATGCTGGCGGAGCAGGGACGCCTGAGCCTGGACGACAGGATCAGCAAATGGCTCCCCGAGGGAGGTCCTGCCTGGAAGGACATCACCGTCCGGCATCTGTTGACCCACACGTCGGGGATGGCGGAATACACCGATTCCACCTTTGACTACAGAAAGGACTACACCGAGGACCAGCTGGTGAAATTTGCCGCGTCCCGCCCCCTGGATTTTCCGCCGGGCGAACGCTGGTCCTACAGCAACACGGGCTATGTCCTGCTGGGTGTCCTGATTCATCGGGTGACCGGGCAGTTTTACGGCGACGTTCTGCAGCAGCTGATCTTCGGTCCCCTCAAGATGCGCAGCGCCCGGATCATCTCCGAGGCGGACATCGTTCCCAACCGGAGCGCCGGCTACCAGCTGGTCAAGGACGAGCTCAAGAACCAGGACTGGGTGGCGCCCTCTCTCAATACCACGGCCGATGGCTCATTGTACCTGAGCATCAATGACCTGGTGGAATGGGCCCATTCGCTGGACCATCTCCAGGTCCCGGACTCGGCGGCGCTACAACTCGCCTGGTCCCGGGTTCGCCTCAACAGCGGCGGCCGGTACCCCTATGGATTCGGCTGGGACCTCTCGCCTCAGCGGGGCCATCCCCGGATCGGGCATACCGGATCCTGGCAGGGTTTCAAGACGGCGATCTATCGCTATCCGGAGTACGGTCTGACGGTGATTGCGCTGGCCAACCTGGCGCAGGCACAGCCGGGACCCTTGGCGGAGGGTATCGCCGGTCTGTTCGAGCCCGCCCTCACGCCGGCTCATCGCCTCACCGCGCCGCTGCCAGGTCCGAAATCTCCGGTTCGCGACGACCAGCTGCTGGCCCGGGTGGCCAAGGGTGCTGATACCGCGGTGACCACGCCCGGACTGCAGCGGTTTCTGTCTCCGGCTTCGCGGCGCGAGCTCAGCGAGCAGCTGGCCCCGATCGAGAGCTGGCAATCGCTCGGCTGCGACGATGTCGGCGGGCGAAAGATCGGCTGGCTGTCCTCGCCGGTCTCGCGCGCCTGCTATGCCATAGGGAAAGGGGGGCGCACCAGTGTGGTGACGACGCTGTACTTCTCTCCTGATTGGCGCCTGGCCCTCTTCGACGTCTCCGCGTTTTAGCGTCACACCGGTGGGAATTCGCGTCGTCCAGCTTGGTTCTCCTCGTGCGCCTGGCGAAGGCATCAGGCTGGGTACGGTGCGGCGCCCTCCCCGCGGGGTAGCCAAGGCCGACTATGCTCGCTTGAACTACTACGACCTCTGGCTCCCGCAGCTGGCGCCCAGTGCCGAACTGCTCAAGTGGGCTCTTTCCCAGCCGCTCACCGGCCGCCGGTGGGAAACCTTTGCCCGGCGATATCGGTCCGAGATGTCGCGCCCGCCCGCATCGCATGTGCTCGAGCTTCTGGCCGCCCTCAGCACCCAGGTCAATCTTTCAGTGGGCTGCTTTTGTGATGACGAGAGGAGCTGCCACCGGTCAGTATTGCGAGACCTTTTGGCGCACGCCGGGGCGACTCTGGCGTGAGTCGCCCCATGCCGCCCCCCGTCGCGTCGTCCACCGCCGCATTTCCCTGGCGCCTCGGCCTGACGGTCGCGCTTGCGGTGTACGGCTGGATCTGCCTTCGGTCTCCGGGCACGTATCGCTGGCTCGATAGTCTCGACCTGGCGATCCACGAAACGGGACATCTGGTTTTCGCCCCAGGCGGCGAGACTCTGGGTGTCCTCGGCGGCACCCTGATGCAGCTCCTCGTTCCGTCGGTATTCGCCGGAGCGCTGTGGCGGCAGGGCGACCAGCACGGGGCTACTGTTCCGCTCTGGTGGCTAGGCCAAAATTGCTGGAATATCTCGGTGTACATCCGGGACGCCCGGCTGCAGGCCTTGCCCCTGGTTGGCGGTGGCGAGCACGATTGGACGTGGCTGCTGGGCAACTGGGGGCTGCTGCAGCGCGATCAGCTCATTGGCGGCGCGGTCTATCTGGTCGGGGTGCTGCTCTACCTGATCGCTCTGTCAGCAGGCTGGATCCTGGCACAGAGGCCTGTTCGTACTCCTCCGACCCCTGAATCCATATGAATGATTGGATGTCGATGAGATCGCGAGGGCCCAGGTGCCGGGTGTCCGGTCGAACCTGCGCGGCAAGGCAAGCAGTCGCTAGCCATATCTTCGAGCTGCTGCCTGGGTCACTCGTGGCTTGTAGAAGATGTGTCTGCTAGGTTGGGCCAGGCATCCAAAGACGGTAGCCATCGGCCAGGTCAGCACTCTGGTCTGCCGGCGAGGAAGGCGGGCGATGGTAGCGCACCACCGGAGGTGAGCAGGCCACTTGTAGTCCCGCTCGAGCTCCACGTATGCGGCTGTCTGGATCGGGCCATGTCGGCGCTCCGGATACTCGTTCAACCGAACAATGAGGAGTCACATGCTCGTCGTCACTACCCCCAGCCTGGAGGGCCGGGTCATCTCTCAATATCTCGGTCTGGTCAGCGGCGAGGCCATACTGGGGGCCAACATCTTCCGCGACCTGTTTGCCGGCATCAGAGACATCGTGGGTGGCCGCTCTGCCGCGTATGAAGAGGAGCTGCGCAAGGCCAAGAGCATCGCCCTTGGGGAGATGCAGGAAGAGGCCGTGCGGCTGGGAGGAAACGCCGTGGTCGGGGTCGATCTCGACTATGAGACCATCACCATGGGCTCCGGCGGCGGGATGCTCATGGTGAGCGCGAGCGGAACCGCCGTCGTGATCAAGTGAGAGGATAAGCCAGCACCCATCAGCGGAGACGGAATCATGGGTCAGCCGGTGGTTCACTGGGAGTTCTGGTCGGAGGATCCCATCAGAATTGCGGAGTTCTACCGTGCGGTATTCGGCTGGAACATTCGCCCGCTTCCGGCCCTCAACTATCAGCTGGTCGAGCCCGGCGGCCCCGGCGGAATCGACGGAGGCATCATGAAGCCTCAAGCCGGGCCCTGGCCGGCCAAGCTGGCGCTCTACATAGATGTCGATGACCTGGATCGTTTCAGCGACAAGATCCGCCAGGCAGGCGGAAAGATCCTGGTGGACAAGATGGATGTCCCCGGAGTGGGACAGCTGTCCCTGTTCGAAGATCTGGACGGGCGAGTTCTGGGAATGTGGAAGCAGCTGAAGAAGGAGGCAGGATGATTCGAAAATTGCCGAACGGGGAGTATCGGCTGTACTCCAAGAAAAAGGATCCCCGGACCGGAAAGCGGCGCAACCTGGGTACGTTCAAGACCCGCGCCGCTGCGGAGAAGCACGAGCGAGCGGTGCAGTACTTCAAGCGGAGCGGATAACCTTTTATCAGGAGAGGGCATGCGGGCCATCTTCCTTTTGCTGGTGATTGCTGCCGCTCTGGTAGGTGCTTCCTTTGCCGCGGCACGGTTTACCGCCGGCAAGGTGGTCGGACCCAATCCTCAAGGAATGGGGCCGCCGGCCAGTCGCTTTGCGTACAAGGGGATCTCTGCGCTACGGGGCAACCCGCGAGGCTGGATCATTTCCTATCCGCAGGCCCGCGAGTTCGGGCCGAATGGCGCCGCGATCTATGTGGCCCCCACCGGCGACCTGCTCGGCACCAGGCCAACCAATCTGGGGCAACTGATGGACGCCCGGAGAAGCAATAACGAACCCTGAACGGTAGCCGCTGGTATTTCCGGAGCTGACGAGCCAATGTTTGGGGTGGCCGCATGGGGCGGCTTTGGATCAGGAGGGTTTAATGGCTCGATGTGAGGTGTGCGGGAACGACTATCACATGTCGTTCCAGGTGATCACGGCCGGGCAGACCCACACGTTCGACAGCTTTGAGTGCGCCATCCACAAACTGGCGCCGGTCTGCGAGCACTGTGGCTGCAAGATCGTGGGACATGGGATCGAAGCGGAAGGAACGTTCTTCTGTTGTGCTCACTGCGCGCGGGAGAGTGGGGTTCCGGCGGCTGTCGATCACGTTTAACGTGGTGAGCCCGAAAGCAAGAGGCCGGCCCGCGTGGGCCGGCCTCTTCCGTATTCGCGGCTCCTGGCTACTGCTGGCAGGAGGTCTTGGGGTGAGCCTTGGCCAGAGGGGAGAGCGCCGCCATAGCGGCCTTGATATCAGAGCGGCCATAGTAAGCGGAGTTGTACTGCCACATGAAGAACGCGCAGCCATAGCTCTGCTTGAGCAGAACCGTTCCCCAGCTCTTGAGCTGGGTGGCACTCATCGCGTAATAGCCCGGGTAGTAGCCTTTGATTCCGCCATTCGCGCTGCTGCCGGCCAGCACGTTCATCCCGATCACCAGACCGAGACCCTTCTGCTTGGCCGCGGCGATCTCATGAGTAACCCAGGTATTCACCTCGCCCTTGCCCACCGCATACTGAGTCCA
>DASUVR010000296.1:0-2747 GCA_036378855.1 Gemmatimonadales bacterium
GTAGTCACCCTGTCCTCGCTCTATCCCGCCAGCACGGTGCTGCTCGCCCGGATCATCCTTCGCGAACGGCTCAGCACGTGGCAGGTAACCGGTGTAGTCTGCGCGCTGGCCGCGGTGATGCTGATCGTGAGCGGAGGGCAATGAAGGCGCGGCGACGAGAGTGGGTTGGCCTGGCAGTCATCGCCCTGCCCTGCATGCTCTACTCCATGGATCTCACGGTTCTCAATTTGGCGGTCCCGGCAATCAGCGCCGACCTCCAACCCACCAGCACTCAACTGCTCTGGATTCTCGATATCTATGGTTTCCTGGTTGCCTCCTCGCTGATCACCATGGGCACCCTGGGAGACCGGATCGGCCGACGACGACTGCTCCTCATCGGAGCGGCCGTGTTTGGCGTTACCTCGATTCTGGCGGCCTTCTCGACCAGCCCCGGGATGCTGATCGTGACGCGCGCCTTGCTCGGTCTCGCCGGAGCCACTCTGGCGCCATCGACCCTGTCGTTGATCCGGAACATGTTCCTCGATCCCGGAGAGCGGACCTTCGCGATCGGCGTCTGGGTCACCAGTTACTCGGTGGGCGGGGCACTGGGGCCCGTCCTCGGCGGGATTGTGCTGCAGCACTTCTGGTGGGGATCGGTGTTTCTCCTCGGGGTCCCGGTCATGGTCCTGCTCCTGATCGTGGGCCCGATCCTCCTCCCCGAATTCAAGGACAACCAGGCCCGACGGCTCGACATTCCGAGCGCTGCTCTTTCTCTGGTTGCCGTGCTGCTGGTGATTTTTGGGCTCAAGCGGTTCGCCGCCGACGGTCTCAGCTGGCTAGCCGGCCTGAGCGCGGCGGCGGGTGTGCTGGTAGGTATGGCCTTCATCCATCGTCAGCGCAGGTTGGATGACCCGTTCATCGATCTCCGGCTCTTCCGGTCTCCCGCGTTCAGCGCCTCACTGCTTGCGTATACCCTCGCGACTTTCATCTCGTTCGGGGGTTACATATTCATCGCCCAGTACCTTCAACTCGTACTGGGTCTGTCTCCTCTGGACGCCGGCCTGTGGACGGTGCCGTTGATGTGCGCGTACATCGTTGGATCCATGCTGGTGCCCGTGCTGGCACGGCGGGTCAACCCTGCCCGGCTGATGAGTGGAGGCCTGATCCTGTCGGTGTTGGGCTTTCTCCTCCTGGCTCGACTGGGCAACAGTCCCAGCCTTGGCCTGCTTCTGATAGCCTCAACTGTTTACTCGCTCGGCTTATCGCCGGTGGTGATTCTGGCTACCGACCTGATCGTGGGCAGCGCCCCGATCGAGCGGGCCGGTGCTGCGTCAGCCATATCCGAAACCAGCTCCGAATTGGGTGGCGCGCTGGGTATCGCGGTGCTGGGCAGCATCGGGGGTGTGGTCTATCGCGGGATGATGCTGAACGGTGTGCCGGCCGGGGTACCTGTCTCGGTGGCCCAGTCCGCCCGGGGCACTTTGGGAGCAGCTGTTGCTGCCGCCGCAGCGCTGCCGGGAGCCGCCGGTGCCGAGCTGGTGCTGGCGGCACGCGCGGCCTTCAGCCACTCCTTCGAGGTGGTTGCTCTGATCAGTGCCGCGATCGCGCTGGGGACCGCAGTCATGACCGCGGTGCTGCTGCGCCGCCCTGACGCCTCCGCCTAGTCTTTTCCCGGGTGCCGCAGCTCTCCATCTGGCACCATCGCCTGAGTCCGTTTCGGCTGCGGTCAACGTACATCCAGCCACAGTCCTCACCGCCACAGACCCGAATCCGGGATGCCTCTGGGGAAGCGATCAGTGAGGCAGCCGACCACAGCACCGGCCAGAGGACCGACTCGAGCCTGTTCTCCTCAGCTTCCCATCCCAGCTGAAGATGAGGGGCGTTGCCGAGCGGCCTCACCCTCAAGTGCTGAAGCACAGGCGCCAGGATCCGGTTGAAGTCCGCGACCGCTCCAGCGGACGCCGATCCCTCGGCTAGCTCGACCAACAATCGCCGGATGGTTTCGCGGGCTCGAAGGGCGGCGCGGTAGACGGTGCCAGCTTCTTGCGGATGTGCGGCTGCTTTCCGCCGGAGCTTTGCCGCGAGTTGGGGTGAGACGACGCCGGATCCTTCGGCCCAGCGAGTGAGCCGCTGGTAGTCGTCGAGCCGCTCGTCCTTGAGGCCGTGACGGGTCCAATCCACGGTATTCACCAGATCGATCGCGGGATCGCCACCGACGTATTTGAAGGGCAGCACCACTTGCGCCACGCAGCCACCTCCTCGTTCTCGGTCCTGCACCAGTATTCGCCTCTTGACAGGTGCAAATATAGCCGGTACCGTTGCACCAGTAAATGGTGATATACCGGTGCACCACATTCTGGAGGTTCCCATGCTCGCTCGAACCTGGCGGGGCGCAACCAAGGCCGAAGACGCGGACCGCTATCTGGACTACCTGCACCAGACCGGCCTGGCCGAATACCGGAAGATCGAGGGAAACCGCGGCGTGCTCGCGCTCCGCCGGGTAGCCGATGGGCAAGCCGAATTCCTGCTGGTCTCGCTGTGGGATTCGGAGAGCGCCATCCAGCGGTTTGCCGGACCGGACATCGACCGGGCGGTGTTCTATCCCGAAGACGAGCAGTTTCTGATCGATCGTGACGATCATGTCACCCACTACGAGGTGGTCTTTGACTCAGCGCCCGTGGCCCAGAGCTGACGTACTCGCGCCACGGTGGGCCGTCATCGGCGCCTTTGCGATCATCTACCTCTTTTGGGGCGGCACTTTCCTCGCG
>DASUVR010000297.1:0-6458 GCA_036378855.1 Gemmatimonadales bacterium
CTCCACCGTTTCCCTGAGCGCCCGGAAGGCTCCGAGTGTGGCATCGAGATCGAACCCGAGGCCCTGGTTCCAGACGGGATCTGCGGCAAAGCTGTCCTCCAGCCGGAGCTGTCCTCCGGGAATATCCTCCAGCCGCTCGAGCAGCCGGAGGAACAAGGCCTCACTGGCCCGGCGCGCATCGGCGATGGCCGGCAGCAAACGCTGTTGCAATAAATCCAAGCTCGCCCGGCTCAAGAGGTCGGAGTGACTCTGCAGCTCGTACGAGAGTGTGGGCGCCAGGCCGCGGCCGTTGCGCTCGAAACGGCCCAGCAGCCGGCGCACCGCGCGACTGCTCACCTGGATGCCGAGGTGATTGGCGGCGACGTCTTCCAGGTGATGTGCCTCGTCCAGAATCAGTCGTTTGTAGGGAGGGAGCACCGCTGCCTCCTGCCAGTTGTCCGCCGCCTGGCGTACCGAAAGATCGGCCGCAAGGAGATGGTGGTTTACCACCACCACATCGGCTTCTGCTGCGCGCCGCCGAGCCCGGAAGAGGAAGCAGCGATCGAAATGGGGACACTTGAGGCGGGTGCAGAGATCCGGCTCCGCGCTCACCTCGTCCCATACTTCTGCGGTCGGGGTGACCGGTAAATCGCTCAAGGTGCCATCAGCGGTGTGCCCGGCCCATTCGGCAATGCCGAGCAGCTCATCCAGCTTGTCCTGCTCGAGCAAGGTCCGCTGACCGGAGACGGCCTGATGCATTCGGGCCAGGCAGAGATAGTTCCGCCAACCCTTGAGCAGCGCGAAGGTAGGAGAGTACTCCTCCTCGGACAGCGCGCGGCGCAGCAGCGGAAGATCCTTGCCTACCAGCTGCTCCTGCAAGTTGATCGTGTTGGTGCTCACCACGGTGCGCTCGCCGTTGGCCCGGGCCCAGGCGAGCGCCGGCACCAGATAGGCAAACGACTTCCCCACTCCGGTGCCTGCTTCCAGCAGCTGAACTCCGCCGTCGTTGTAGCAGTCCGCGATGTAGGCGGCCATGTCCCGCTGGCTTTGACGGTCTTCGTAGCGGCTGAGCTGTGCTGCCACCGGCCCGTTCTCGCTCAACGCCGCAACCACGTCATAGGCGTCGATCCGGACCACCGACCGCTCTCGCGGCACCTCGACCACCACGTAGAGCTCGGTGGCCTCGTTGTTCAGGATGCCGAAGCCGACCCCTGCATCGTGCAGGTGGGCCGCCACGTTGAGGTCCGCCACCGAGGGGTCGAGCCGGCCGCTCGGGTGATTGTGCAGCAGCAGCTCCCCCCGGCGGGCGCCGGCGGGAAGCGCAAGCACCATTTCCACCGTGCCCCGTGCCACCACCCGCGCCCCGGTGATCACACCGTCCCGATCCACCGTCGCGATGAATGAGACCTCGCGCCCGCCGGCGGCGGAGATTTCGCTCGCCAGATAGGCCCGGACTCCAGGAGCGATCCGCTCGCTCACGTGGATGTCAGCCGGAGCAAAGCGAAGGGGCCGAAGCTGCAATCAGGTTCCGGCCCCTTCGGTCGCTCGGCTCCCTCGGGGTGACATAGCGATACTGTACGGCTCACGTCTTGAGTTCCTTCTTCTTGGCAGCAGGAAATAGCACGTTGTTCAATATCAGCCGGTATCCCGGTGAGTGGGGATGCAGGGAAAGATCGGTGGGAACATCGCCGATTTGATGCTGAGGATCCTCCGGATCGTGGCCTCCGAAGAACGTCCAGGTACCCTGACCATGCTCGCCGTGGATGTACTTGACCCAGGGCGCGCCGGGTTCCTCACCCAGGATGGTAACGCTGGGCTTCAGCGTCTTTCGGGAAAATGAGGTGGTGAGACCGTAGAAGTCGGGAATGACCTGTCGATGGCTCTGTACCAGCATGGTGGCCACAGGATCGATCTTGGCGCTGAAGTTGAACAGGGTAAACGATCCCAGCGGCTGACGATGGTCAGGTGAGTTGACCTGGTGCCCGTCGATATCGGAGTACACCGCAATGGTTGGACTCAGCTCCAGCTCGGCGTTCTGAAAGGCGAGGGCGCGCTTCCAGTTCATCTTTGCGCTGGCATTCGGGTCCATCGGGGTGCCATCGGCGTAGGAGGCGGCAATGTCGACCTTGTCCGCCGCCAGCGCCAGATCGAGCGTCTCGGTGGCGGTACACATCGCAAAGAGGAAACCGCCCCGCTCGACGAAGTTGGCGATGCCGATAGCCACCGCCTGCTTTTCGGCGGGGACCGAGACGAATCCCCGCGCCTGAGCCATGGCCCGGTTGCGCTCCACCATCTCTACCAGCCACGGTGCTCCCGCGTAGTTCAGGAAGAACTTGGAGTACTGCCCGGTGAAATCCTCATGGTGGAGATGGAGCCAATCGTAGTTCTTGAGCTTCTGGTCCAGGACCTCTCCATCCCAGATCTTCTCGAAATCGATTCCCGCGTAATTCAACGCCATGGTGACCGCATCGTCCCAGGGCGGCGCGTTCGGGGGGGCATAGACCGCGACCTTCGGCGGTTTTTCCAGAGGAACGGCATCCATGTTCCCACTCTGGAGGACGCCACGGGTCTCGGCCAAATTCGCGTCGTCGATCGGCTCTACGGTCACGCCCGCGAGTGCCGCGTCCCTGGCCGTGTCGGCATCACCCGGCAGCAAAAAGGATCCGTTTCGGAAGTTGAGAAACCACTCGGCCTTTGCTCCGCGCTTGAGAGCGCGATATGCCAGACCGTATGCCTTGAGATGATCCGACTGTGCGTCGTCCATGGGAACCAGCAGCCACGGCGCCGAGGCGTGTTGGGTGAAGAGGCGAGCCGACAGCACTGGATGGAGGGCTGCCAGCCCGGTGCAGGTTCGGACGACGAACTCCCGCCGCTTCATGTGCGGGGCACCGCCCCTTTGGCTTCGTCCAGCCTCCGACGAGCCTGAGGCACCAAGGCGCTATGGGGATAGGTGAGAATCAGGTGCTCGAGCAGGCTCACCGCCTCACCCGCCCTCCCGCTGCCAATGAGCAGCTCCGCCAGCGCCAACTCCGCAGCGGGTGCCGTCCCCGGCGCCTCGGGCGCGGCCGCGGCCCGGAAGAACCGCTCAGCGTCGGCCGAGCGTCCACTGGAGAGCAGCAGCCGCCCGGCCAGCAGATTCAGCTCGGCCCCACCATGCTGCGGCGGCAGACCGGAGGCTAGCTGTTCCAGGGCGGTGCTCGCCCGCGCGGTGTCGCCCTGCTCCAGCAGGAGCAGGGCATGGCCCAGTTTGGGATTGCTGTCGGTTTCGAAGGTCTGCAGCAAAGCGAGCAGCGTTGTCCGCCCGGTAGCCTCTACCCGATCACTGGTGTACGGTCCCGCAGCCCTGAACCGCTGGACCGCGCCTTTGATGTCGCCCTGATACAGGTGCACCCGCCCACTCAGGGCCAGACCTTCGACGCTGCTGTCTGCAGCGATGGTGGAATCGGCCCGGGCCAGTTCACCAACTTTGATCCACGCGAACGCGAGCTTGCGGCGAAGGCTGTCAAACTCGTCGGAGTTCAGCTGGGGCCGGAGCTCGCGCAGACGGCGATCGGCGTCGGCCAGCTTGCCTTCGGTGATCAGTACGTCCACCAGGGTTGCGCCCGCGTCAGAGGCGATGGCTGACGGTACCGCGTGATCATCGGCCAATCCTCCCAGCATCCGCCGGGCTGCGTTCCGGTCGCCCGCAGCCGAGTAGGCCTGAGCTGCTTCCAGGCGAAATCGGGAAGCCTGCGCCGGTGGCGAGCGGTCCGCCAGCGCTTCAAGGATTCGACCCTGCGTCTGCTTTCCCGCGGGAGTCTGATCGGACCGGAGCTGATCGAGGAGCCCTCGGAGCGCCGCTATGGCTTGGATCCGGTCGTCTGGAAGTCCGCTCAGGATGACTCGGAATGCTCCGGAAGGATCGCCCCAGCGGGCACGTAGCTCAGCCTCCAGCCGGTTGGCAGCAAGATCCGATTGCGAGCCCAGAAAACTCAGTAGCTCGGGGCGCAATCGCTCCGGCGCCTGGCTCAGGCTCGATACCGCCGCCCCCCGGTAGCCGGGAAACTTGCGTATGGCGAGCAGCCATTCTCGCAGCGCGGCTGGGTAGTCACCATTGGTGAGTGCCACCTGCGCCAACTCTGCCGCCAGCGCGTCGGGTTGGCCCAGCCGGGCCCGGCCTCTCAGGTAAGCAGCTTGCGCCCCAGCCCGGTTCTGTCGCCCCAACTCCGCCGCGCCCCATTCGCGATAGGGAGACTCGTCACCCGGAACCAGCTGGGCCCACTGCTCAGCCGTCCTGCGGACCGAGTCGGGTTGCCCGGCAGCGGCCCAGGCACGGAGCGCGATGCCGTAAACCGCAGGATTGCGTGGAGCGGCGGTGAGGGCGCTTTGAACGGCAGGGATGATCTCCCCGCTCCGATTGAGCGGCAGCAGCGAGCGCTCCAGCCCGAGCAAAGCCGATATCTCCGCCGGCGAACCGCGCAAGACCGTCCGATAGGCCTGAGCCGCCGCGGCATAGTCTCCCCGCCGCTCGAGGTCGAGCGCCCGGTTCAGCCCGGTGGGCTGTTGTCCTACGACCCGTGCGGGCGCAAAGACGGCAAGTGCGATGAGGAAGCGGAGTACCGGGAGACGCATCGATTTACCTCGTCGACGGCTGGGTCAGGCGGCGGAAGTAATCTACCACCAGCCGCCGCTCCTCCGGCGACAGCTCCTGCAGCTCCTCCCAGGAGGGAACCCGGACTCGCTGATCGTCGCCCATCAGTCGGGCCTGCAAGGCAGGCGGCAGGTGGACACTGTCGTCCGTTGCGGTGGTGCTCTGCCGCTCCTTCTGTTGATCTTCTTCCCGGCCTTGCAGCGTGCGGCCGGCATCGAGCATACGGCGGAACAGTCTCTCCTGACGGTCTACTGTCTGCCGGTCGAGCCGGCCCGCCTCCAAACGCCGTGACAAGTCCTTGGCTTCCTCCGCCATCTGCCCCGCTCCCGCTATTTCCCCTTCTCCGCGAATTCTCTCCAGCTCCTGAGCGAGGGCGCGTTGCCTGGCCGCCAGCCGCTGAAGCTGCTCCTGCATCCCACCGCGGCCGATGATCGGAAGCAATCCTGCGCCCTCTTTACCCAGGCCACCCTGTTGCTGCGCCAGTTGAGCCATCCGCTCCAAAGCTTCGGCTAGACCTGAGCCCGACTGTGCGCCGGAGACATCGTCCCGGGCCCGAAGCAGCTGATGAGCGGCGGCATTGAGTTCGTCCACCGCATTGCCGGCCTGCTCCGAGGCCTCCCGCGTGTTCGGGGCGGCCGAGGAGATGGCTTCACGGGCCTCCTTCATTTGCAGCTGGGCTGCGCCGAGCGCCGCGGCGATCTGGGGCGAGACCAGCGCATTCTTGCCGCCGGCTTGCTTCATCTGCTCGAGAATCTTCTTCACTCCCTCTTCTATCGCAGCCTGCTCCGCGCGTGTTGCCGCGTCCGGCTCACCCCGCTGAAGGTCCTCCTGAACCCTGAGCTGGCGCTCGGCCAGCCGGCTGGTTTCCGTCAGAGCCTGGTCCATGCTCTCGGCGATTTCCTTGCGCCACTGCTGCTGCAGCTGCTGCCGTTGCCTCTGGATCTGGTCGCCCAAAGGATCGAGCGAGCGCGATGCCGATTCACCCCGATTCCGCGCCTCCGGGCGTTGCCCCTGGCGCATGGCCTGGGCCGCCCGGCCCATCTGCTCCGCCGCGGTTCGGGCCTGGTCGGCCGAGGCGTGCAGGCTGTCGGGATGGGTTTCTTCGGCGGTTTGCGTGGCCAGCTGTTTGAGCGCGGCAGTGAGCGAGTCGGTGCGCCGGGCCAGCTGCTGCTCGGCTTGAGCAGACCGGGTACTGTCGCCCGAGGCGGTTTGCTGGTTCCACTGGCGCTGCTCCTGGGCCAGGTCCTTGGACTCCTGCGCCAGGTTTGCCAGGTCTCCCTCCAGCGCTGCCCGGCGGAACAGCTCCCGGCTTCGCTCCAGCGCCTCACGCAGCTGCCGCTGCACCTCGGTCAGCTGCTCCAGCGCATCCTTGGTGCGCTCCGCGTCCAGATCCTTGAGGGCCTGCTGCAGCGCCGCGAGCTTTTCTCGTAACTCCGGGGAGACTGCGCGCTCCAGCTGCTCCCGGATCTCAGCGAGCTGGCGTTGCCAGCTCGAATCGTTCAGGCCGGCCGCTTCGGCACTGCGCTGCAACGCCTCCAGCGACTGCTTCAAGCTCTCGGCGCTCCGAACCAGCTCTTCCTGCGACCGGGCGACCGCCTGAGCCCGCTGGGACTCCTCATACGTCAGCGCTTCGCGATTTCTCTCTCGCTGGCCGGTGGGCCGGAGCCGCTCCTGCGCCAGATCTTCGGTTTGCCGTTCCACCCGACGGCTCGACTCGAGAACTGAATCGAGTTGCCCGGCGACGGACTGGCTGGCCTGCCGCTCCGCCGCCCTCACTTCACTCATGGTGGGCAGCCGCAGCACGAACTCGCGCGAATGTCCAACGTGAGCCCGCGGCGCATTGTCCGTC
>DASUVR010000298.1:0-6318 GCA_036378855.1 Gemmatimonadales bacterium
GGTGGACAGGTCAAGCACGATCACCCATAGTATCCGCAGCGCACGTGGCGGCCTGGGGGACTGTATGATCGTGGGCATCCGGTCGGCCGGCGCGTGCGCTATCCTCCTCGCGGCGTCTTCCTAGATCATCCTGGTGCCTCCAATGCCTCGCAGGCGGACGTCAGAGCGGCAAGCATCGCTGTTTACGGGAGGACGGGAAAATCGTCCGCTCGCGGCCCGCATGCGTCCGGCCAATCTGGACGAATTTGTCGGGCAGGAGCACCTGCTGGGACCGGGCAAGCCGCTGCGCGATGCCATCGAGCGAGGAGTGCCCGGCTCGATGATCTTCTGGGGCCCGCCGGGCAGCGGGAAAACCACGCTTGCCCACCTCATCGCCAGCTCCACGGAACGCGTCTTTGTCCCCTTCAGCGCGGTAACGGAAGGGGTTCCCCGCATCCGCGAGATCATCGGCGAGGCACGCGATCGGCTGGAGACCGGGGGAGCGGAGACGATCCTCTTCATCGATGAGATTCATCGTCTCAACAAGGCCCAGCAGGACAGCCTGCTGCCACCGGCGGAGGACGGTACCGTCACCTTGATCGGTGCCACCACCGAGAATCCCAGCTTTGAGGTCATCGGCGCGCTGCTCTCGCGGACCCGAGTCTTTGTGCTCCAGCCCCTGACCGCGGAGCACATCGAGCAGCTGATCCATCGCGCTCTCACCGACAGCGCGCGGGGTCTCGGACAAAGTCACCTCACAGTCGCCCCCGACGCGGTGGGCCTTATAGCAGCTGAGGCCGACGGCGACGCCCGCCGGGCGCTCACCGTCCTGGAGGCCGCAGCCGCGCATGTGGGAAGTGGCGGGCACATCACCATCGAGGTGGCGCGCGAGGCCATGCAGAAGCGATTCGCCCGATACGACAAGGCGGGCGAGGAGCACTTCAATCTGCTGTCCGCCTACCACAAGTCCCTCCGGGGCAGCGACCCGCAGGGTGCGCTGTACTGGATGGCCCGAATGATCGAAGGCGGAGAGGATCCGATGACTCTCTTTCGCCGCGCCATTGCGATGGCCGCGGAGGACATAGGCCTGGCCGATCCTAATGCGCTCATGATGGCGGTGGCAGCGCGGGACGCATTTCACATGCTGGGGCCGCCGGAGGGCTATCTGCCGTTGGCCGAAATGACGATTTACCTGGCCACCGCTCCCAAGTCCAACAGCGCCAAGGTGGCGCTGGGTGCGGCAATGGACGCGGCCCGCAGCACGCCCGCGGCGCCGGTGCCGCTGCACATCAGGAACGCTCCCACACCCTTGATGAAGGAGCTGGGATACAACCTGGGCTACCAGTACGCCCACAACTCTCCGGAGGCGTATATCCCCCAGGACTACCTTCCGGACCAGCTGCGTGATGCGCTGTTCTACGTTCCCGGCACATTCGGTTACGAGCCGACTCTGGCCGAGCGGATGGAACGGTGGGCCCAGCTCAAGCGGCGGGAACGTCCGAGCCAGGATCCAGCCGGCTGAGAACCTCGGTGTGACACAGGGCACTGTCCTTGCACCAAATCGTCCACATCGTCAGCCACATGGGAAGGGTGTTCTCGCCTCGAGGAGGTCTATATTCGATTGGTATGGATCATTGCCACTGTGGCCGGAATCGGCTGTTCCGGACTGGGCGCCAACTTCAAGGAGCCGGAAGTTCGGCTCGACCGCGCCGTAGTGCGTGGCATCGGGCTGGCTGGTGGCAATCTGGACCTCATCGTGAGAGTGCAAAATCCCAACAACTTTACCTTGAATGCCGATAAGCTCGAGGTCGGCATCGATGTTGAAGGATCCCACCTGGGTGATATCACCTACGACGATGATTTCGCCGTCACCCAAAATGGAGAAACCACTCTCACGCTGCCCTTGAGATTTGGCTGGTTCGGCGTGGGTAGTGCCGTCCGGGCGGCGCTCGGATATGGCGACTTGCCCTACAGCATGAAGGGGCAGGCCACTCTGAAGCTGCCGGGCGGCGCGCACACCGTGGTTTCGTTCACCCGCGAGGGCCGCGCGCCGCTCAGTCGCTCCGCCGGGAGCGCCGGCTCCACGTGAAAGGAAAGGTCACTTATTAGATCGCTGATTCCCGTCCGCGATCCGATCGAGCGGGTGGTGCTGGTAGCCGCGCCCCGCAAAGGATCGCCCGATGCGCGCCATGTGGAGGAACACCTGGAGGAGCTCACCCGCCTGGTGGATACTGCAGGCGCCGAGGTCGTCGGTCGAGTCTCTCAGCACATTGCATCCCCCAATCCCGCTACCCTCATTGGCGAGGGAAAAGTCGAAGAGGTGGCCGAGCGGGTCGCTGCGTCCGACGCGTCCCTCGTGATCTTCGATGAAGAGCTGTCCCCGGTGCAGGGGGTAAACCTCGAGGCCGAGCTCAAGGTGCGGGTCATGGACCGGGCCGAGGTCATTCTGGACATCTTTTCGACCCGTGCTCGAAGCCACGAGGCCAAGCTTCAGGTCGAGCTGGCCCAGCTGCAGTATCTGCTTCCCCGGTTGACCCGAATGTGGACCCACCTATCTCGAATCCGCGGCGGTATCGGACTTCGAGGTCCCGGCGAAACCCAGCTGGAAACCGACCGGAGAATAATTCGCCGCAAGATTCAGGGGCTCAAAGCCAAGCTCAAGGATGTCGAGAAGCACCGGGAGAACATCCGCTCTGGTCGCGACCCTATGCTGAGTGTGGCCCTGGTGGGCTACACCAACGCCGGAAAGTCGAGCATTCTCCGCGGACTCTCAGGGCAGCATGAAATCGTGGTGGAAGACCGCCTGTTCGCTACTCTGGATACCTTGACCCGCGAGGTGGAGCTGGGCGAGAACCAACGCGCCCGGGTCACCGATACGGTGGGCTTCATTCGCAAGCTGCCGCACCACCTGGTCGCGAGCTTCCGGGCCACTCTGGAAGAGGCCCGCGCGGCCGACGTGCTGCTGCATGTGGTAGACGCAAGTCACCACGACTGGGAAGGTCAGCTCAGGGTGGTTGAGAAAGTGCTCGCGGAGCTCGGTCTCGCCGATCGGCCGGTTCTGCTGGTGTTCAACAAGATCGATGCGGTGACTGACGCCGCTGGTTTCACCCGCCGGGTCCGCGAGCTTCATCCTACGGCTGTTATCACCAGCACCATGCGGACTGACGGTTTGGCCTCGCTGAAGGAGCGCCTGCGGGAGTTGGACCGGGCGGGACGGGTGGCCGTCAAGGTTCGGGTTCCGCTGGCCGAAGGGGCCCGGCTGGCGGAACTGTATCGTGAAGGTGAGGTGCTGAGCCGGGATGAGGTCGGCGAGGCCTACGAAGTCATGGTCCGGCTGGAGCCGTCGAAATTGGAGCGTTTGCGCCGGGGCGGCATGGAGGTGATCAACGACATGGCGGAGCGAATCCGGCTTCGGAGAGCCAGCGGGTAGAAGTGAGGGAGAAGGAAGCGTGAGCGGGAGCTCATCCAGTGCTAGACCCTCCGATGTCATAGACGCCGGAGGGTCTCGCGTTTCGGAAGTCACCGCTTACGTTCGTTCTAGTCCTGCTCACGCTTTGCTGCTACCTGCCTCCGGACAAAACCTGCTCCAGAATCAGCCAGCGGTTCATGCCGGCAAACTTCTGGTGCATCTTGGTCGAGGGTGGAATGCCGGCCATCTCGTCTTCTTCGATCTGCAGGTCGGCCAGAGCCTCGATCCCGCTCTTCAGAAACTTCCGCAGTCCCTTTTCCAGCGCCATGCCGGCGGTCCTGAAATTGAACAGGGTCGAGAACTGCAGGGTGAAGCCCAGCTCGCCCAGCTGCTGATTCGTGATCAGGGTGCCCGCCTTCTTCGCTTTGCCGAAATAGAGCGAGGGAGACAGGTTGAAGCCCAGCATCTGGTCGGGGTAGTACTTGCGCACGCCCTCGGCAAATTCCTGGGGCTGATCGATCTCGGTGTTGTTGAACTCCGGCCAGATTACATCCACGCCCAGCTCCGCCGCTTCCCAGGCGTCTTCCACCGCCATCTTGACCCCACCTGGCTCACGATCCGGAAGAGCTCCGTCGATGGAGTCGGTCCGAGCGATGATCACCACGTCGACCCCGGTTGCCTGGGACGCGGCCTTGATCGCCTTGAGCTTGGCCAACCAGTCCTTGCGCGGTACCAGCACCTTGTTCCGCTTCTGCTTTCCTACGTTCACGATGTGCCCACAGGTCCGGTTGGCGGGATCCTGATTCTCCAGGTGCACCCCCGCGGCGCGGGCCCGAATGAGCTCCACGGCCAGGGTAAACGTCTGGGTCGGCCCGCCGAAGCCAGCCTCCATGTCCACGAAGGCCGGCGGGGATTCCAGAATTTCCTTGCCGTCGGTGTCGTAGTAGTGGGTGTTCCGGGCACCCTCGATGCCCATCCACATTTCGTGAACCAGCTTCACCATGTCGTGCGAGGCGTACACCCCGATATCGGGGAACATGCTCTTGGTCGCCGCGAGCTGCCATCCACTCCCGTACAGCGCCTTGAAGCCGAGCCGGGTCATGATGGCCGCGGTGAAGGCGTCGTACGCGCCGGCGGTATGGAGGAACGAGTTCCGGGCGCGAGCCTCGTGCAGCAGGCGGCGCAGCTTGTCAGCGGGCTGCTCGGTCTCCGGGGGAGCAAACAGCTTCTGAAGGGCCTCCGCGGGGTAAGCCGCATGCGCGGAAACGGGTCGGGTCGCGGTTGCCATATCGATGGGGTCTCCTTGAGCCAGGGCAGGGCGCTTGTGAAACTATTCACATGATAACGTCCGCATCTCAATCTCGCCAGCCGGCCCGTTCCAGGGAACCCACGCAATCCCTTGCAGGGGCTGCTCCTGCTATACTACGCGCCGTGGAAACCCCAGGCCCGATGTTCATCACCATGCCTTTCGTCACCGACCGTCGCATCCGTTTTGCGCTGGTGGGTTGCGGCCGCATCTCTGCCAATCACTTCGATGCCATCGAGAAGCATGCCGCGCGCGCCGAGCTGGTTGGCATATGCGACGTCGATCCCGCCGCGCTCCGAAAAGCGGAGGAGCGCACCGGGGCGCCCGGGTTCCGCTCGCTCGATGGGTTACTGGCCGGCACCAATGCCGATGTGGTGATCCTGGCCACGCCGAGCGGCTTGCACGCGGACCAGGCAGTGCAGGTGGCCGAGGCCGGCCGGCATGTGATGACCGAGAAGCCGATGGCTACCCGCTGGCAGGACGGCAAACGCATGGTTCACGCCTGCGATATGGCCGGAGTGCACCTGTTCGTGGTCAAGCAGAACCGCCGTAACGCCACCCTCCAGCTGCTCAAGCGCGCAGTGGAAAAGGGCCGGTTCGGGCGAATCTACATGGTGGCGATCAACGTCTTCTGGAGCAGGCCCCAGTCGTACTACGACAGCGCTCCGTGGCGCGGCACCTGGGAGTTCGACGGCGGCGCGTTCATGAATCAGGCCAGCCACTACGTGGATCTGCTGGACTGGCTGATAGGTCCGGTAGAGAGCGTGCAGGCATATACCGCGACGCTGGAGAGGAATATCCAGGTAGAAGACACCGGGGTGGTCAGCATCCGCTGGCGCACCGGCGCGCTCGGATCCATGAACGTGACGATGCTGACCTATCCCAAGAACCTCGAGGGTTCGATCACTATCATCGGGGAGAAGGGAACCGTGCGGATTGGCGGCGTGGCGGTGAATCGCATCGACCATTGGGAGTTTGCCGACACCGACCCCGACGACTCCAGTATCGAGCAGGCCAGCTACGAGACAACCTCGGTGTACGGCTTCGGCCACCCGCTGTACTACGACAATGTCATTCAGTCACTCCGGGGAGAAGCCAAGCCCGACACCGATGGACGGGAGGGTCTCCACTCTCTGGAAATTCTCATCGCCACCTACCTCTCCGCCCGGGATGGGCGGCGGGTTGCCTTGCCGCTCGAGTATTAGCTCCTCTTCTTTGCCCCGGTGGCCCCGTTGTCCAACCTCCTGATCACGGGTGGCGCGGGCTTCATCGGCGCCAACTTTACCCACTACTGGCTGCAGAAACATCCTGACGACTCGATCGTCGTGCTGGATGCCCTCACCTACGCGGGCAACCTCGCCAGTCTGGGATCGGCTCTCACTGACCCGCGCCTCAAATTCGTGCAGGGTGACATTGGAACCCCGGGGTTGGTTGAAGGTCTGTTGCGGGAACATGCGATAACCCGGCTGGTGCACTTTGCCGCCGAATCGCACGTGGACCGATCCATCGCCGGTCCCGACCCCTTTCTCTACACCAACGTTCTCGGCACGCACCAGCTGCTCAAGGCCGCCAGAACGGTCTGGCTGGACGAGGCTTCCAGGGTGGACAACCCGAGGTTTCACCA
>DASUVR010000299.1:0-3646 GCA_036378855.1 Gemmatimonadales bacterium
CGCGCAGGACCTGCTGCACCACTGCGGGATCGGCCCGGAGCTCGGGAAGGTACAGAGCGATTCGGTCTCGGACGACGGCTCCAGCCGCCGAGGCTTCGGTTTGCGCGCCACTCACCAGCACGGCGGGAGCCGTCAAGGGGCGCTGCGGCACGCCTCCGCCATCATAGCGGACGTCGGTCGTAAACTTTGCCGAGTCTGCCGTTCCACCGCTCGAGAGGATGACCCGGGACTGGTCGAGCAGCATGCGGCGCCGCGCAATGCTGTAGCGCTGGAACCAGGAGCCCTGGTCTCCTCCGGGCTTGAGCCCGAATTGCCGGAACTGGTTCGCCACATACTGAGCGGTCAGGTCGAGGCCCCGGCTCGGCGTGTCCCGGCCCAGCATGGAATCATCGGCAATGATGCCGACCCGGCGGGCAACATCTTCCGCTGTGATTGTGGCGGCCGCCCGGTGGAGTGGTGCGCTGGTCTGGGCCACTGCAGCGGGAGCAGCGATGAGCACAAAGAGGACTGGGAGATTCGAGCGCCGCATGTATAGGTTCCGGGATCGGGAGACTCGCGCTGTTGATGGCGTAGACGGCCGGTGCTGGATCATAGTTTCATCCATCTCGATCTGCCGAGCCGTTTTGTTTGACTTCCGCAGCCGCGTCCGGATACGTTGCGCCTCCCATGCAGCGAACTGACCACCCCAATACGGCCCGCCTGGATTTACTCGACCCGGTAGAAGTGTCCAGGCTGGGTGGTCTGGAGATCGTTACCCAGGGAGTGGTGGAAGGATTCCTGAGCGGTCTCCACCGCTCTCCCCGCCGCGGCTTTTCGGTCGAGTTTGCCGAACACCGGATGTACCAGCCGGGCGACGAGCTCCGCTATGTGGACTGGAAGATCCTGGGCCGCAACGACCGGCTGTATGTGAAGCAGTTCGAGGAGGAGACCAATCTACGGGCCATGATCGTGTGCGACACCAGCCGGAGCATGGCGTGGTCGGGGTCGCCGGGTACGGTACTGCCCAAACTGGCCTACGCTCAGCGTCTGATCGCGGCGCTGTCCCTGGTGCTGATCCGGCAGCGCGATGCCACCGGGCTGATCACCTTCGATGACGACGTGCGTTCGGTCACACCGCCCCGCGCGCGGCTCAGCCACTGGCGCCAGCTACTCCAGGTACTGGCGGCTGCCCAGGCCGGCAGCGGCACCGCTGCGGAACCCGCGCTGCGGCGGGTGATCGGACAGCTGCGCCGTCGGGGCCTGGTGGTATTTGTCTCGGATCTGTTGCTGGACCGGACCCTCGCGCTCAAGGCGCTTCGCTTTCTTCGGCATCGGGGCCATCAGGTTCTGGTTCTTCATATCATGGATCCTGCCGAGGTGAGCCTCGCCGGGAATAATGAAGCGAGATTCGAAGATCCCGAAACCCGAGCGGCCGTGGTTCTCCGGCCGAGGGATTGGGCGGGCCCTTATAGAGACACGGTGCAAGGCGTGGTCAGTGAGTGGCGGCTCGCCTGCCGGCGTCATGGGATCGCGTACCATCAGGTTACCACGGATACGCCATTCGGCGTGGTTCTGCGCGAGGCGCTGGCGCCGCCATCCCGTTCGGCATGATCAGCTTTCTCCATCCGTGGTTGCTGGCCGGGCTGGCTGCGGCGGCGATTCCGATCCTGCTTCATCTGCTGGCCCGTCGCGAGCCCCCCACCATCGTCTTTCCCGCCGTTCGCTATCTCGTCACCACCACCCGGGAACATCAGCGCCGGCTCAAGCTGCAGAACTGGTTATTGCTGTGTCTTCGAACGCTCCTGCTGGTGCTGCTGGTGCTGGCGGCGGCCGCACCATCCATTCCGGAGACCGGTGTGGCGGGGCACGGGCCCAGCGCTCTGGTCCTCATCGTAGACAACTCGCCCAGCAGCGGTGCGGTGCTGAGGGGCACTCCCACCATCCGGCAGCTGGTTGCCGCGGGCCGGCAGGTACTGGCCCGGGCCACTCCGCAGGACGTGTTATGGCTCATTACGGCTGATGGAATTCCTCGCCGAGGAGACAAGCCAACCCTCGATCAGCTGCTGACCGGACTGAGCATTTCACCCCGCCGCCTCGATCTCGGCGCTGCGGTAGGAATGGCCGAAGAAGTGCTCGGCCCGGAGCCCAAACCGGGTGAGATCGTTCTGCTCACTGATCTTCAGGCCAGCGCCCTTTCGCCCGCAAAGCCTTCTTCACCCCTGGTGGTAGGCCGGCCCGACCCGCCATCTCCGCCCAATGCCGGGATCGGCGGTCTCGACGCAGGCTCCCAGCCGTGGTCCCAGGACGGAGGTCGGATCACTGTGACCCTGGTGGGAGACTCGGGTGCCGGCGTGCCCTTAAGCGCTCGCCTGGGTACTCGTCCGGCGGCGCAGGCGCTCGGGCATGTGGGAAGCGCGGCCACCATGGACATTCCCGGGGCGCCCAGTGGTTGGTGGGAGCTCAGCGCGACACTGGACCCGGATGAGCTTCGAGCCGACGACCGGCGAGTGATGGCGATACGCATCGCTCCAGTCGCCCGGGTGAACTGGGATTCAACCGGCCGCTATGTGGCCGCAGCCTGTGAGGTGCTCGCGTCCAACCATCGCATTGTGCGGGGAGACGAAGTCCTGTTGGGAAGACTGGGCCGGGGAGCCTCTATCGTGCAGCCGCCCGACGATCCAGCCCGGATCGGCGCTCTCAATCGGTCACTTGCTGCGCGGGGGATTGGATGGAGCTACGGCGAGCTCTCGATCACGCCACAGTTCACCGACAGCAGTACCGCTCTCGGCCGGCACCGAGTTCTCCGCCGGTACTCCCTTCAGTCCAGTGGCAGTGGCCGGACCGGCGTTCTCGCGACGGTAGCTGGAGCGCCATGGATCGTCCGTGGTGGCGACGTCGTGTTGCTGGGCAGTCGGCTGGAGCCCGGCTGGACCGACTTGCCGGTGTCGGCAGGCTTCATGCCTTTCATGGACCTGCTGTTGAACCGCCTGGCCCGGGGCGAGAGCGTGCTGGAGCAGGGCAGCACCGGCGATCCGGTGCGCCTACCGGATCTGGCAACCGAGGTACGAAAGGGCGACCATAGCTGGCGGGTGGAGGGGGGCGCGCTGTTTCGTCCGGCAGAGCCAGGGGTTCACTTCCTTCTCTCGGGGCGCGATACCATCGGCGCGCTGAGCGTCAATCCGGACCCACGCGAGTCCCGGCTGGAGCGCGCCACCGATGGCCAGGCGCGGCGGCTCTGGCACGGCGCTCGGATCATGTCTCTCGGGAAAACGGGTGACGCCGCCTTCTCCTCTGCGGGCCGAGGAGATCTGCGCGGCCCACTGCTGTGGACAGCACTGCTGGTGGGACTGGCGGAGGCCGGCTTTGCCAGCGGATGGAGACGGCGGGCATGAGCCTCAAGCCGCTGCTCGACGCCTTTGAGCGAACCCCTGCGGTACTGGAACTCTCCGAACGTCTGCCTGCCCGGGGAACAGCATCGCGGCTCGGGGGCCTGCCCGGGTCGAGTTCAGCCGTGCTGGTTGCGTGGCTGGTTCGCGCCTGTCCTCAGCGACTGTTGACGGTGGTGGCTCCCACGCCGGCCGATGCCGAACGCTGGCTCAGCGATCTGGGTCATCTCACCGACGCTGCCACCGTTCTCTATCCCCAACGCGAAGCGCTGGGCGAGGAC
>DASUVR010000300.1:0-2132 GCA_036378855.1 Gemmatimonadales bacterium
GGATCGAGCATCTGTTCGACCGAGGCGTAGAACGCGTCCAGGTCCGCATGAAGGATTGTGGCAGTGTCCATGGCGAGGCGTGTCCGCGGCGGACCTGTGGTGGGTGGGTGATGATGAGTTTACAAGGAGAACATAAAGTGAGCCCGCATGCGGAGGGAGGTGCCATGGCACCCCTGGCCGCCTCCGATCCTCTCGCGTATGATCCCCAGAGCGAGGGTCGCGTCCGATGCGTGATTCACGGGAACTATTCCTGCCGGTTTTATCGTGATCAGCTTGGTCCCCAGACTTCATCAGGACAGCCGCAGTTGACCACAACCATGGTGGGCCGGATTCTCCGAAACGGTATCCGGGTCCATGAGTGGCTGCGCGACACTCCGCTCGGGCCGCTCTACCGGGCGGAGGATCCGACCGGACACGAGGTAGCCGTGGTGCTGCTTGGCTCCGCGGCCGACGACTCTAGTACGTTCGGCCTCCTTCGGCAGCGCTGTCTCGACGCGATCCGGATCCAGCATCCCAATGTCGCCGCGATCCACGAGCTCGGCGAGACCGACGATGGCTTGGTCTACCTGGTGGCCGAGGTCCTCCGGGGCGAGCCGGTGTCACAGACGCTGGCCCGGCGCGGTGCTCTGCCGTTGAGCGAGGCCGTGGACGTCTGCCTGCAAGCTGCGCAGGGGCTGCAGGCGGCGCAGAAGCTCGGCTGGGTGCACGGCAAGGTTTCCCCCGAGACGATTTTGCTTACCCATCCGGACAGGGACCGTCCCCTGGTCAAGCTCACCGGTTTCAGTCCAGAGTCCCTTCTGCACCGGACCGATGCCGACGAACGGGCGGACGTGTACGGCCTGGCGGCTGTGCTCCATCAGCTTCTCACCGGAGTGCCAGCCGGTACCGGTGGCACCCCTCCGGAGGGGATGCGCGACGTGCTCGCCCGGGCGCTCGACCCTTCCCCGGCGCATCGCTTCCAGACGGTGGCAGATTTCGCTGCGGCACTCCCTCGGCCGGGCGAGCTGGTGATCCAGCAACCTCCCCAGCCAAACAGGGCTCGACAACACAAGCTTGCGCGGAATCTGTGGCCCGAGGAGCAGGTCGTCGTGGCCGTGCTGGTCGCGGTAGTCGTCGCAATCGGGCTGCTCTGGTACACCTATACACCGGGACCCAGCGCCCCGAGCCGGCCTCGTCTGGAGGAAACGGGGTCCGCGGCAGGATACCAGCCCGCAATTTCCTCCTCAGCGGCCTCATCGCCCCCGGCGCGACTTCCTGCCAAGGCGCCTTCTCGAGCTCCGGCACGTCTTCCTGCCAAAGCGCCGCCTGCGGCTCCGGCACCCTTGAGCAGTGCGGCCGCGGACTCGCTCCTGGTCGATGTACGCTCGCTCGATCCCACGATTCAGACCGACATGCGCTACGCCACGAGAAACAACTTCACCGGCGCGCCGCTTCCCGGCTACGAGGCACCGCTCGCGCTGCTCCGCCGGGAAGGGGCAGCGGCGCTGAGCCGGGTGCAGGCTCGACTTCGAAGTCAGGGCCTGGGGCTGAGGGTGCTTGACGCATATCGTCCGGTGAGGGCTTCGCGCGCGATGGTCGACTGGGCCGAGCGCACCGGCAACCGGCCGCTGATCGAGAAGGGCTATATCCCGGAGCGGACCCGGCACAACCTCGGTGCGTCAGTGGACGTCACGCTGGTGGACTTGGCGACCGGCACTGAGGTCATCGGAACCAACGACTTCGACAACTTCACCGGCACCACCGATACGTCGGACGCTACCGCTCCGGCGCTGCGCTACCGGAAGATCCTGGTCCAGGCCATGGAATCCGAAGGGTTCAGTCAGTTTGGTCGGTCGTGGTGGCATTTCAACTATCCGGTCGAAGGGGCGATCCCCCTGGACCGGGTCATTCGATAATCTTTCCCACGCATCGTGACCATCCGGTTTCGATCCGCCCTCACGCTCTGGCCCTGCCTCATCAGCCTGCTGGGTTCCGTCGCCTGCCGTCCCACCGCCGATCGGATTACTCAGGAAATCCGCAACATCACCTCGGCCGAGGAGCCGCCGGCTTATCTCGAAGGGGTCCGGTGGAAGCTGCTGAGACAGATCTACCAGGACCGGCAGTACCGCCCGCTCTGGGTGGGAACTCAGCCG
>DASUVR010000301.1:0-2380 GCA_036378855.1 Gemmatimonadales bacterium
ACGTATGGGACGAGCCCGACCGCTCCGATATCTCGACGGCCGGGCGACAATCCGCGCCGAGCGGGCCACGGCCGATCGCGGACGCGAGGCTCGCGCCGAGATCACCTGGACCGGCGTGTACCAGCTGGCCGCGCTCGAAGCCGAACCCAGCGTCCGGCTCGGCGTCGTGCGCCTCGTCCCCAGGCTCCGCCTGGGCTGGGGCGAGGATCTGCCGATCCATCTCCAATTCCCTCTGGGGGGCGACGATGGCTTTCCCGGACTGCACATCGGGGAGCGCCGTGGCAATCGGGAAGCAATGCTCGGGGCCGCGCTCTCGACGCCCGTGCTCGGTCCGGTTCTCGCCCGCCTGGAGCTGGCGGTCGGCCGCACGACGGCAGACGGCCCGCTCCTGGGCGATGACGGCTGGGTGGGCGGAGCACGGGTTGGGCTCGGAGCGGAGACACCGGTGGGGCCGGTGCGGTTCGAGTACGGCTATGGCACCGAAGATCGAGGCGCCGTCTACGTGCGGCTGGGACGCTGGTTCTGACCCGTAGGGGCGCTAGAGCGACTCCGAGATCGGCGAGGCATAGCTCTCGTTGCGGGCCTCCGGCTGGCCGTATCGCCGGCTCGGACCGTAGAGCCGGTGCCATTCCTCCCGAAGGCAGAAGGGGTCGAGGCCGTGAGGCCGATCGACCGCGAGCACTCCGTCGAGGTGGTCGATCTCGTGCTGCAGCAGCTCGGCCCGGTCGCCCTCCAGGTCTACCTCCTGCCAGGCGCCCTTGAAATCCTGGTACTTGACCCGGATGCGATAGGCGCGGCTGACCCGGACGAGCAGGTTGGGAAAGGAAAAGCAGTCGTCCCACACCTCGAAGTCCTCGTTGCCGATATCCACGATTTCGGGATTGATCATCGGCCAGGACTTGTCCGTCTCCAGGTAGATCATCCGAACCGGCGCGCCGATCTGCGGTGCCGCAATGGCGCGCCCGGACCCGAATCGGGACTGCCAGTCGCGCAGGGTCTCCCGCATGTCATCCATGATCACGCGGACCGCAGTAGAACCGGGCCGGGTAATCGGCTCGCACTTCGCGCGCAGGATCGGGTCACCCAGGAGGCGGATGCGGTGGATGGTCATCGGGACAAGCCTCCAGACTGGTGCAAACGGGCCAAAGCGCGATCCCAATATGGGAACTGCCGGTTATGTGGTCTAGAGACAGAGGTTGGACGAAGATAGTAGCAATAACAACTTCTAGTGGTTATCACTCTTCCAACAGGACTCGCCGAACGTCTGCTGATGGCTTCGAATCTGCCGATACAAGCCATTGCAGCAAAAATGGATAGACAATTCACACCAATAATACTGAACGATTTGACAATCCACCTTTCCGACCATACTATTCCCGTATGGCGAGTGCCCTACCTCTGATCGATCCGGACCTCCCGCTGGGCCAGCGTGGTCAGCGTGGGGCTGTCCTGCTTCAGCTTAAACGTGGGCGGGAGTTGACAGCCAAGGATCTGGCGAGCCGGCTGGGTCTCTCGCTCAACGCGGTGCGGCACCACCTCAAGGAGCTCGAGCTGGAGGGGCTGGTCGGTCACCAACGGCTGCACCGTGGGGTCGGCGCGCCGGTATTCGTGTATCGGCTCAGCGCGGGTGGCGAGGCGCTCTTCCCTCGGCGCTACGGACAGGCCCTCACCGCAATGCTGGATCATGTAGTCGAGCACGAGGGGCGCGACGCCGCGGTCGCGCTGCTCGAATCCTATTTCGGTACCCTTGCCCGCCGGCTCCGGGGCGACCTGGCTGGCGCCGACCCGGAGGAGCGCCTGCAGGCCGTCGCCAAGGCGCTCTCGGAAGAGGGATACATGGCCGAGGGCACGGCACAGGCAGGGAGCGGCGTCCTGGTCGAGCACAACTGCGCCCTTCCGGCGGTGGCCGAGCGGTTTCCCGAGATCTGCGCGGCGGAGGCGCGGTTCCTCGCCGAGGTGCTGGGCGGCCGGGTCAACCGTCGGGAGCACATCATGAGCGGCTGTCCGGCCTGCGAGTATCACGTGCGCTTCGGCGCCGAAGACGAGACCCAGGAGCAGTCATGAGTTCGTCCGTCGAGCATCTGGTCAACCAGCAGTACAAGTACGGCTTCGTCACCGACATCGACTCGGATGTCGCGCCCAAGGGCCTGAGCGAAGACGTCATCCGGCTCATCTCCGCCAAGAAGCGGGAGCCCGAGTGGCTGCTCGAGTGGCGGCTCAAGGCCTATCGCGGCTGGCTCAAGATGCAGGAGCCCCACCACTGGGCCAACATCCGCTACACCCCGATCGACTACCAGGCCATCAGCTACTACTCGGCTCCGCGGACCACGAAGCCGCTGGGCAGCCTGGACGAGGTCGATCCGAAGCTGCTGGAGACCTA
>DASUVR010000302.1:0-12834 GCA_036378855.1 Gemmatimonadales bacterium
CACGCTGCGGGCTTGGAAGGACAAACCTCGCCGACTTGCGGTGCTCGGGGGTGGAATCGCCGGATGTAGCCGCAGGTCTCCTGCACATCCTCACTATATCCCAACGCTTTGTACGCCTGAACCAGCTTGATCAGAGCCTCGGGAACTACCGTTGCCTTGGGATAAGTGGCCACCACGTCCTTGAGATACAGGATGGCGGAGTCGTAGGCCTTCAGGCGGAAGTAGAACAGTCCGGCCTTGAACTCCTTGGTGGCAAAGCGCTCGTTGAGCTCGGCAATCCGCAGTTGTCCCCGCTTTGCCGCGTTGCTGCCGGGATATCTATTGAGCAACTCCTGATAGGTGGAGAGTGCGGTCTGTCCGTAGGTTGGGTCCAGCTCCGGCCGGCGCCAGAGGTCGGCGTAGACGTCGCCCAGGCGAAGGAGGGCCTCGGGGGCAATCGGATCGTTGGGCGTTTCGTCCGAAGCCCTGCGGAACTCGCGAGCCGCTTCCAACTGGCGCTTCTGGGCGAAGAGCGCCTCGCCCAGGTAGTAGTGCGCCCGCGCCACCCGGGGATCTCCCGGAGAGAATTCCAGATTAACTCGATCGAGCAGCTTCTCGGCGTCACCCCACTTTCCGTGATGCACCGCCCACTCCGCCCGGTTCCACAGAGAATCGATCGTCGCCGGACTGGCGCCGGTTGCCGACACTGGCGCCGGGGCGGCGTTTCCCTTCCCACCACGCCCGCCGCATCCGGCGAGTAAGAGCAGGATCCACAGGGAGAGCTTCCTGGTCATCGCAGGATAGTGCCGGTTGGGGAACTCGAGATGCGAGCCCGCAGCTCCTCCAGCCGATCCCGCGCCATCTGCATCGTGGAATCGCTCTGGACTGCGTCACCGGTCACCGCCCTGTACGCGTCGACCGCCGCTGCAGTATCTCCCAGACGAGCCTGGGCATCTCCGTAGCCTACCAGGGCACGACGTCCGACCGCCGTACTGGAATCCACTCTGATTGCAGCAGCAAACCACAGGGCGGCGTCCTCGGACTTACCCGCCGCTTCGGCGCGAAGTCCCAGCACCACGGAGCAGCCGGCGACACCATCTTCGGCTCGGCTACGGACCTCACTGCTGCGGCTTCGTCGGACCGCAGCCTGAAACACGGCGAGCGCCTGATCGCAGCCCGAAGTTTCCTGCAGGGCTGCGGCGTAAACGCCGAGCAGGGAGTCCACCGTATCGGCATCGGGTGCCGCGGCAATGGCAGCGGGAAGGACAGCTACCAGGTCGTTGGCCTGGGCCCCGGGACGGCGCACGACCGCGAGAGCATAGCGGCCAATAGAACGGTTCGGCGCGATCATCCCGAGACCAATGACCGCGGTTTCCAGACGCTTGGTATCACCGGCTCGCTCGGCCGCGCGCGCGACGGCTTCCAAGCCCTCTGCAGCTTCTTCTGCCCGGGTGGGATCTTCGGCGGCAAGCCTGAGGTAGGCGTCCGATGCGACTTCGAGGCTGCCGGCGTGGAGAGCCGCGGCGCCTACTTTGGCCCACACCCTGGCGTCGGGATCTTTGGCCACGGCAGTGCGATATTGGGCCAGAGCTACAGCGTAGTTGCCCTCGCCGTAGGCCTCATCCGCCTGGCGTTCCTGGTCTCCGCCTCCGCCACACGCTGCCAGAGCATACAAAGCCACCACGCCACCCACCGTCAGCCACCCAGACGTCACTGACCTGCCCGGGTAAGCATCGAGAGGTAGGCCTCGACCCGCGCGTTTTCGGGGCGGCGCGACAAACAGGACTGCCACACCTCCCGGGCGCCATCCGCATCGCCTGAGAGAAAGTGGGCCAGGCCCAGCGCGGCCTGGGCGTCGATAAAGTTGGGGCGCTCCCGGAGCACCTCCTCCAGCGTATCTCGCGCATCCAGCGGCCGTCCTGCCTCGATCAGCAGCCGAGCCAAACGGTAGCGGAGATCGTGGAATCCGGGGCCCAGCTCCAAGGCTCGTTCATACTGCTCTATGGCCCGGTTCAGGGCGCCGGCACCGGCATATGTCTCGGCCAGGTCGGCGTGGCGATTGGCAAGCTGAGCCGCTACCGGCAGCGGCAAGCCATCGGCGGTCTTGTGGTCCACGCTCGATGCAGCGTGGTTGAACGCTTCCTCTGCCTCATCGGTTCGGCCCAGCTCATTGAGCACCAGTCCACGATGAATCAAGGCCTCGACGTAATTGGGATTGAGCTCCAGTGCGCGTTCCAACTCCTTCAGGGCACGCTCGGCTTGTCCCAGGAGCGACAGCGAAACCCCGAGGAGATGGTGCACGTCGGCAAATGCCCGGCCGGAATCGACCACGGATTCGAGCAGGTGGACGGCACCGTAATAATCCTGAACCACGAATCGCTCTCGGGCCCGCGCCAACAGGAGATCAGTCTGCCCGGCCATAAGCCTCCCTGAACCATTGAACGAAACGATGAATGCCGTCGGAGAAAGCGATCTTGGGATGATAGCCCAGCACCGCGGTGGATTTTGTGAGATCGGCGGCGGTCTGCTGTACGTCGCCGGGCTGCATGGGCGCCCACTCGATTTTGGGTTTGATGCCCAGCGCCGCCGCAATTTCCGCCACCATAGCCTCGGTCTGCACCGACCGATTCCCGCCCAAGTTGAAGGTCTCTACCCCCACCGGAGCCGATGCGCTCCACTCCACCGCCGAGAGCACGCCAGCGATGATATCATCGCAGTAGGTGTAGTCGCGCGCCTGGGTGCCGTCGCCGAACAGCGTAATGGGACAGCCCTCCACCATTTTCCTGGTGAAGGCGTGGATCGCCAGGTCGGGCCGTTGGCGAGGCCCGTAGACGGTAAAAAACCGGAGCGACACGGTTTGGAAGCCGTAGATCGGCGCCACCGATTGCAAAAAAAGCTCTCCGGCCCGCTTCGTGGCCGCATAAGGGGAAATCGGTGCTACGGCCACCGCGTCTTCCCGGAACGGTACCGGAGTGCTGTCACCGTAAACGGAGGAGGAAGAGCCAAAGACAAAGCGGGCCACTCCCGCCTGACGGGCTGCTTCGGCCACCGCAGCGGTCCCGGTGACATTGGCTCGGGCATACCCCACCGGGTCGGCCAGCGAAGGCCGCACCCCGGCCTTGGCCGCAAGGTGCACGATGACGGTGTCGGCGGTAAGCAGCGAACGGAGTGCCGCCACATCCAGTAGATCCAGCTCCCGAAACGTGAAACCTGCCGGGCGACCGATCTCCGCCAGGTTCCTTTCCTTCATGGCCCGGGGGTAAAACGGATCGAAGTTATCGATGCCTACGACTTCGTCGCCCTGCCGTATCAGCGCCTGAACCAGATGGGAACCTATAAACCCCGCAGCACCGGTAATCAGGACCCGCGTCACCTGCGGCCCCGGCCGATCCCGTGATAATCGAATCCAAGCGAGGCCATACGGTCTGGGTCGTACAGATTGCGGCCATCGATCAGGAGCGGTCTGCGCACCAGGTTTCGAACCCGATCGAAGTCGGGATTGCGATAGACCAGCCACTCCGTCATCACCAGCAGAGCGTCAACCCCGTGAGCAGCGCTGTAGGGATCCGCAGCATACATGAGCCGGTCGCCGAAGATCAGCCGGGCCGAGTCGGTGGCCTTGGGGTCGTGAGTCTGCACCCGGGCCCCGGCGGCCAGCAGACCCTCGATCACCGGGATGGCTGGACTCTCCCGCATGTCATCGGTCTCGGCCTTGAAGGCCAGACCCCAGATCCCGATGCTCTTTCCCGTAAGATCCTGCCCCAGATACCGCAGAGTCTTCTGCAAAACGACCTGCTTCTGGCACTCGTTGACCTGCTCGACCGCCTTTAGCACGTCAAGAGAAAGACCGAGATCCTCGGAGGTGCGAATCAGCGCCTTCACGTCTTTGGGAAAACAGCTTCCGCCGTACCCCGGCCCGGGATACAGGAACGCCCTGCCGATCCGCTGGTCCGAGCCGATCCCCAACCGGACGTGGTTGACGTCGGCGCCGACCAGCTCGCAGAAGAGCGCCATCTGGTTCATGAACGAGATCCGGGTTGCCAGCATTGCATTGGCGGCATACTTCGTGACCTCGGCCGATGCGATGTCCATGAACAGGATGCGATTTCCCCCCTGTCTAGTGAATGGAGCGTACAGCTCTCCCATCACCTCTTTGGCTTCATCGTTGTCCACTCCAATCACCACCCGGTCGGGCTTCATGAAGTCCTCGATGGCCGCACCTTCCTTCAGGAACTCGGGATTGGAGCAAACCGAGAAGAAAATGTCCGTCTCTGCCCGGATGGCGGCCCGGACCTTTTCAGCCGTGCCCACGGGGACGGTCGACTTGGTGACCACGATCTTGGGATCGTTCATGTTCCGGCCCACCGCATGGGCCACGGCCAGAACATGCTTCAGATCGGCAGACCCGTCCTCTCCAGGCGGAGTTCCGACGGCAATGAAGATCACCCGCGAGCTCCGCACCGCCGATCCTAGATCGGTGGTAAAGGTGAGCCGGCCCTCGTCCTGATTCCGCTTGACCATGGGCTCGAGACCCGGTTCATAGATCGGGATCTCATTGCGCTGCAGCCGGGCGATCTTCTCTGCGTCTACGTCCACACAGGTGACATCGTTTCCGGTCTCGGCCAGGCAGGCCCCGGCCACCAGTCCGACGTAGCCGCTTCCGATCACTGCTACATGCATGTCAGGTCTCTTTCGGCAGTGCGTTTCTGGTATCGACGACCAGTCGGGCGGTGCGCTTGATCATGTGGTAGTCCACCGAGCTGTGGTCGGTGACGATCATGACGCAGTCGGCGGCGGCCACGGTTTCGGGTGTCAGCGTCACCGACCGGAACTCCGTCCCGTCTTCCCTGAATTTCGGCACGTGCGGGTCAGAGTAGGTCACTTTGGCCCCCTGACCCTTGAGCAGCCGGATAATGTCCAGCGCCGGGCTCTCCCGGATGTCGTCGATGTTTCGCTTGTAAGCCACCCCGAGCACCAGGACGGATGCCCCACGCACCGCCTTGCCCTGTCCGTTCAGGGCTTCGGACAGCTTGCGGACCCAGAACTCCGGCATTTCGGTGTTGAGCTCGCCGGCCAGGTCAATGAACCGGGTTTTGTAATTCAGCCCACGCATTTTCCAGGCGAGGTAGTGCGGGTCGATCGGTATGCAATGGCCGCCCAGGCCGGGCCCGGGCAAGAATTTCATGAACCCGAACGGCTTGGTCGCAGCGGCCTCGATGACCTCCCAGACATTCACCCCCAACTTGTCGCACACGATGGCCATCTCGTTGACCAGACCGATGTTGACGCTCCGGAACGTGTTCTCCAGCAACTTGACCAGCTCAGCGGCTTCGGTGGTAGAAACCGGCACCAGGGTGTCGATGGCCGGCTGGTACAGCGCGACGGCAACCTTGCGACAGTCTTCGGTGATGCCCCCGACCACCTTGGGTGTGTTACGGGTGCCATAGTGTGGATTCCCGGGATCCACCCGCTCGGGGCTGAAGGCCAGAAAGAAGTCGTGGCCCACGGCAAGTCCGGTGCTCTCCAGGGCGGGAAGCATGATCTCCCGGGTCGTCCCGGGATAAGTGGTGCTCTCCAGGATGATCGCGTGCCCGCGCCGAAGTCGCTTTTTGACCGCTTCGGTGGCGGCAACAATAAAGCTCACATCGGGGTCTTTGAACTTGGAGAGCGGAGTCGGCACGCAAATCGAGATGGCGTCCGGCTCGGATAGCCGCGACATGTCCGTGGTGGCACTGAAACGCTCACACTGCTGCTGCAACTGTTTGTCGGTTACGTCCTTTACGTGGGAATGCCCAGCATTCAACCCGTCTACCACATCTTGGTTCACGTCGAAGCCCAACACCCGATAGCCGGCCTGGGCCAGCTCCACGGCCAGCGGAAGTCCGACGTAACCGAGGCCAACGATGCCAAACAGGATCTGGCGTCGTTCGGCCTTTGCAATCAGGTCTTGCGCAATACTCACGGGTCTGTGCTCACGCGTAGAAAGATTTCACGGCCGAAATCACCGTATTCTGCTGCTGCTGAGTCATCTCCGGGGATACCGGCAGGGACAAAACCGAGTCCATGGCGGCCTCCGCAACAGGCAAACGCCCGGGGCGGTACCCCAGATGGGCGAAGCAAGGCTGGAGGTGGAGTGCCAGTGGATAGTAGACGGCGTGACCTATGCCCTGCCGCTTGAGATGAGCCTGCAGCTCATTCCGCTGGGGGACGCGAATGGTGTACTGATGAAAAATGTGGTCGTTGGCCGGATCGGTCGCGGGCGGACAGACCGCCGGGTGGCCCGTGAACGCCTCGGTGTAGCGTGCCGCATTCCCCTTCCGGGCCTGATTCCACCGCTCGAGATACGGCAGCTTGGCCAGCAGAACCGCGGCTTGCAGAGTGTCCAGCCGGCTGTTGGTCCCCACCTCTTCATGCATGTACTGCCGGGACCCGCCGTGCAATCGGAGACGCCTCAGCCGTTCGGCCAGCGTATCGTCCTGGGTAACGATCAGCCCCGCGTCCCCCCAAGCACCCAGATTCTTGGTGGGGAAAAAGGACAACGTCCCGGCCGTCCCGAGCTCACCGGACATGCGCCATTGTCCGTCGATTTTCCGGCGGGCCCCGATGCTCTGAGCGCCGTCTTCGATCACCGGCAGCCTATGCCGGGCCGCAATGCGCATGATGGTTTCCATCGCCGCCATCTGGCCGAACAGATGGACGACGATAATCGCCCGGGTCCGCGGGGTAATGGCCGCCTC
The DNA here is from genome assembly GCA_036378855.1 of Gemmatimonadales bacterium. Classification (GTDB taxonomy): domain Bacteria; phylum Gemmatimonadota; class Gemmatimonadetes; order Gemmatimonadales; family GWC2-71-9; genus CAVVWJ01. The sequence goes on from DASUVR010000302.1 coordinate 6,717, forward strand.
GATTGCTTCCGGACTGATATTCATCGTGGCCGGATCGATGTCCACGAACACCGGAGTACCACCCGCATTGTGGACCGTCCCCGCTGTAGCGAAGAAGGTGAACGGCGTGGTGATGACTTCGTCTCCCGGCTGCAGATCCAGGGCCTTGAGCGGCAGCAACAAGGCGTCTGTGCCACTGGCGCACGCGATGCCGTGCTTGGTATGGGACAGCCGGGCAATCTCCGCCTCGAGCTGCGGCACCTCGGGACCCATGATGAAGCTCTGCCGCTCGATCACCTGCATCATGGCGGCGAGCACATCGTCTTTGATCTCACGATATTGGGCGACCAGATCGAGGAGGGGTACGCTCACGACGGTCCTGGGCCTTTCCTCCGCCCAGCCCGGGCGGTCATGTGGAAGCGCCCGATGCTCCAGCCGATCCGGCTGAGCCCGGGCGCGCAGTATCGCGGAACCGTAGACAGCTAGGGAAGTTAGCCGGACGGCCCGGGTCGGTCAATCAGCCGGAGAAGGCCGTCGGATTCGCGATAAACTGTGCCACAGGCACCGCAGTTTGCCCGGCTGTCCCGGATCTGCAACCGCACTCCGCAGCGGCACATCCAGCCTACCCGGCGGGCAGGAACGCCAACCATGATCGCGAAGGCCGCGACATCGCTCCTGACCACCGCCCCCGCTCCGATAAAGCTGTATTCACCCAGGGTTATTCCGCACAGAATGGTGGCGTTGGCGCCGATGGACGTTCCCCGGCGCACCAGGGTGCTTTGATACTCACTTTTGCGGGACACGTGGCTCCGCGGATTGACCACGTTGGTGAACACGCAGCTGGGCCCGCAGAACACGTCGTCTTCCAGAACGACGCCCTCATAGATCGAAACGTTGTTCTGCACCTTCACGTTGTTGCCCAGCCGGGATCCCGGCATCACCACCACGTTCTGGCCCAGGTTGCAGCGCTCGCCGATGACGGCGCCGGGCATCACATGACAGAAATGCCAGATCTTGGTCCCCTTCCCGATCTGCGCCCCATCATCGATGTAGGAGGACTCGTGGGCAAAGTAGTCGGGCATTCACCTCTCACTCTCGTTCAGGTATTCCCCCTTGGCACCGATGAGCTTGACCTCGGGTTCGAGCCGCACGCTGAACTGCTCCTCTACCGTACGCTGCACATGCTCGATCAATCGGCGAACGTCGGCGGCGGTAGCGCCTCCAGTATTCACGAAGTAATTGGCGTGCATTGGGGAAACCTGCGCCCCGCCGATGCTGAACCCCTTGAGTCCGGCTGCCTCGATCAGCTGCCCCGCCGTTTGCGGCCCGCTCTCCCGCTTCCAGCTCGGTCCCGACGGGTTCTTGAAGACGCTGCCGCAACAGGGCTGGTTGAAAGGCGTGCCCTTCTGCCGCCACTCGAAGAGCTCGGCCACCGCTTCCTCCAGGCGGGCCGGCTCTTCGGGCCGCAACTGTACAGTCGTCTCCAGCACGATCCTGCCATCCAGCCCGCTCCGGCGGTAGGTGAAAGGGACTTCACGGCGGGTCAATACGCTGTCATTTCCGTTTCGGTCCACCACCGTGACCTGCTGGACCACCTCGGCCCAATCGCCGCCGTGACAGCCGGCGTTCATGTACACGCCGCCACCGACGGTACCGGGCACACCCACGAAGATGTGCAGCCCGGCAAAGCCCGCTTCGGCGGTCCTTCTTGCGGCAAGAGGGGCGGGGAGACCCGCGCCAATGGTCCAGCGATCCTGCTCCTGCTGTAGCCGATCCAGGCCCTTTCCCATTCGAATGACCAGAGCGTCCAGTCCTTCGTCCGGCAGCAGGATATTTGAGCCCAGCCCCAGCGCGAACCAGGGAGTACCGGTTTCGCCTGCAAGACGGAGGGCAGCCGCCACGTCCGCGGGGGTCTTGGGCAGGAGCACCGTCGCCGGCCCACCGATGCGGTAGGTGGAGTAGCGGGCGACCGCCTCGCCCTCCCGCACGGTCCCGACAACCCGATCCCGCAGCGCAGTGACGAAGCTCGCGCTGCGGGCGCTCACCCGCTCCACTCCGGAGACATCTCCCGCGCGAGCGCGTGCCATTCCTGCAGCGGCCGGACCTCACCGGCACGGCTCCTCAGCGCGATGATCGCATCACAGGCGGCGGAAGCAGCGGACAACGTCGTGGTGTACGGTACCCGGTGCTGAAGCGCAGCGCGGCGGATGGCATAGTCGTCTTGCTGGGTGAGCTTTCCCAGGGGCGTGTTGATGAGCAGCTGAATGCGGCCCGAAACCAGTAAATCGATGGCGTTGGGACGGCCCTCGTACACCTTGAGGACCCGCTCGGTGGGAATGCCGCGGGCCCGAAGATAGCGCGCCGTTCCCTCGGTTCCCACCACCCGGAACCCCAGCGCATGAAACCGGCGGGCAATCGGAACGACGTTCGCCTTGTCATGGTCGTTGACCGTGACAAAAACCGACCCCTCCAGCGGTAGTGCTCCGTCGGCCGAGATCTGTGCCTTGGCAAAAGCCATCCCGAAGGAATCCGCGATCCCCATGACCTCGCCGGTGGAACGCATCTCTGGGCCCAGAATGAGGTCTACTCCGTGAAGCTTGCTGAAGGGAAAGACCGCCTCCTTCACCGCGACATAGGGCTGCAGCACGTCATCGTGGAGTCCCAGGTCCTCGAGGGTCTTTCCCACCATCACCGCCGCCGCCAGGCTGGCGAGCGGGACCCCGGTGGTCTTGGAGACGAAGGGAACGGTCCGAGATCCGCGAGGATTCACCTCGAGCACATACACCACGTCGTGCTTAATGGCGAACTGGACGTTGAGCAGACCGACCACGCCCAGCCGCTCGGCAAACGCCCTGGTGTGTCGCCGCATCTCATCGACCTGGGTTTCGGTGATGAGATAGGGTGGTAGCACACACGCGGAGTCTCCGGAATGGATTCCCGCATCCTCGATGTGCTGCATGACCCCGCCAATGACACAACGGGTGCCATCGGCGATGGCGTCGACGTCGGCCTCGAAGGCGTCTTCCAGAAAGCTGTCTATCAGAACCGGGTGCTCTGGTGCAACCCGCGCTGCACGGCCGAAATAGTTCCTGAGTGACGCATCGTCGTACACGATTTCCATAGCCCTTCCGCCCAGCACATAAGACGGCCGCACCAGAACCGGATAACCGACTCTCGCAGCCACCGCCACGGCCTCCTCGATCGACTGTGCCACCCCGCTGGGAGGTTGCGCCACACCGAGCTCCCGGGTGATGGCCTCGAAACGGCCCCGGTCCTCCGCCAGATCGATGGCCTCCGGCGAAGTGCCGAGTATGGGCACCCCTTCCGCCTCAAGGGCTCGGGCCAGACGGAGCGGAGTTTGCCCGCCGAGCTGGACCACCACTCCGATCGGCTGTTCCACCGCGACCACCTCGAGCACGTCCTCCAGGGTGAGCGGCTCGAAGTAAAGAGCGTCCGAGATGTCGAAGTCGGTGGAGACCGTTTCGGGATTGGAATTCACCATGACGGTGCGGTAGCCCAGCTCCCGAAACGCCATTGCCGCCCGAACACAGCAGTAATCGAACTCCACACCCTGACCTATCCGGTTCGGCCCGCTCCCCAGGATGACGACGGTGCGCTCTCTGCTGGTCTTGGCCTCATTCTCTTCGTCATACGACGAATAGAGATAGGGCGTGGCGGAGGGAAATTCGCCGGCGCACGTATCCACCGTCTTGTATGCCGGCCGAATGCCGAGCCGATGCCGCTCGGCCCGGACGGCGGCTTCGGTCAGACCGCGCAACTCCCCGAGCTGCCGGTCGGAAAAGCCGAGCCGTTTCATTTTCCGCAAGAGCGATCGTTGGTCCTCTTCCTTCCTTCCCCTCTTCACTGTATCGCCCCTGCCCCGCTGCCCCGCTGCCCCGCTGTCCCGCCATTCTTCCTCCGCCTCCAGCAGCTCTGCCATTTGATGGAGAAACCAGGGATCAATTCCGGTGGTCTCAGCCACCGCATCCACCGGGATACCGAGCTGGAGTGCGTACTTGAGCTGAAAGATCCGTTCCGGGGTCGGTGTGCGCACCGCCGCAAGCACCGTCTCACGATTGATGTCCTGCAGGCGATCGTCCCCCGGTGTACCGCCCACACTCCACCCGATCCGATCGGATTCCAGCCCACGCAACCCCTTTTGAAAGGCTTCTTTGAAGGTGCGGCCAATGGCCATCACTTCGCCTACCGACTTCATCTGCGTGGTGAGGGTTGGGTCCGCGGCGGGAAATTTCTCGAAGGCAAACCGCGGGATCTTGACCACCACGTAGTCGAGCACCGGCTCAAATGACGCTGGAGTCGTTCTGGTGATGTCGTTAGGTAGCTCGTCGAGCCGGTACCCCACGGCCACCTTGGTTCCGATCCGCGCGATCGGAAAGCCGGTGGCCTTGGAGGCAAGCGCGGAGGAGCGAGAGACCCGCGGGTTCATCTCGATGACAAGCTGCTCGCCGGTGGTGGGACTCACGGCGAACTGAATGTTGCAGCCGCCGGCGGCCACGCCGATCTCGCGGATGATCCTGATCGCGGCGTCGCGCATGGTCTGGTACTCGCGATCGGTCAGGGTCATGGCCGGCGCGACGGTGATCGAGTCGCCGGTGTGCACCCCCATCGGGTCAAGATTCTCGATCGAGCACACGATCACCACGTTGTCCGCCCCGTCCCGCATGACCTCCAGCTCGAATTCCTTCCATCCGATGATGCTGCGCTCCACCAGCACCGAGCCCACCGGTGAGAGCTCCAGACCCCGGCGAATCAAGGTCTCGAATTCCTCCCGGTTGTATGCGATTCCTCCGCCAGTGCCGCCCAGGGTGAACGAGGGCCGGAGAATGGCCGGATATCCGGACACCTCGACGGCAGCCAGGGCCTCCTCCACGCTATGAACCGTGCGCCCTTCAGGAGTGGCAAGCCCGATGCGCTTCATGGCCTGGGCGAATTCTTCCCGGTCTTCCGCCAGACGGATGGCCCGCTCGTTGGCACCAATCAGCTCCACGCCGAATCGGTCCAGCGTGCCGTTCCGCTGGAGAGCCATGGCCACGTTCAGCGCCGTCTGTCCTCCCATGGTCGGCAGCAGAGCCTGGGGGCGCTCGCGTTCGATGACTTTGGCGACCCACTCCGGAGTGACCGGCTCGATATACGTACGATCGGCCAGCTCCGGATCGGTCATGATGGTGGCCGGATTCGAGTTGACCAGGACGACCCGGTACCCCTCTTCCTTGAGCGCCCGCACCGCTTGAGTGCCGGAGTAGTCGAACTCGGCGCCCTGGCCGATGACGATCGGTCCCGAACCGATGAGCAGGATGGTCGAGAGATCAGTGCGTTTGGGCATCCACCATGTCCCGCAGAGTCTGATCCAACGTGATGGCCGGCGACCAGCCGGTCGCTTGCCGTAGCTTGGTTGCGTCACCCACGAGGTAAGGGATGTCGCCGCTCCGAACCAGCGTGGGATCGGGAAATGGCTCCGCTTCTACCCCGATGATATTCGCCACTCGGCGAAAGAGCTGCTCCAGCGTAAGTCCCTCACCCCGCGCGATGTTATAGGTCTCACCGGGAGCTCCGCTGCTCAGCAGCGCCAGATAGGCGTCCACCACGTCGCGAACATCGAGCAGGTCGCGCACCGGGCTCAGATTGCCGGTAGGCACTCGGCGCGTCCCCCCGGCTTTGACTGCCAGCAATCTTTCGATGAATGCCGGCACCACGTACGGAGGGCGTTGGCCCGGGCCGGTGTGGGTGAACGGACGGGCGATGATCACCCGAAGCTGTGACCGGCGCCAGGCCTCCAGCGCTGCGATTTCCGACCCCGCCTTGCTGGCTGCGTAGGACGACTGCGGCAGCACAGGGTCACTTTCGCGTCGGGGCTTTGCCGGCCCGGCACCATAGACCTCGGAGGTGGACACACTGAGCACAATGGGATCGGAGCGCCCGCGCTCGCGCGCGGAGATAAGTGCGTCCATGATCCTCGCGGTGCCTGCGGCGTTGATGACCCAGGCGCGCCCGGGATCATCTCGAGCTTCCCGAACCGATGCCACAGCAGCCAGGTGAACGACGGCATCCTGAGGATCGCTCAGTGCCTGGCGGACACCACTCTCGTCGTCAAGCTCCAACGGTACGGTGCGAACCCGGT
>DASUVR010000303.1:0-4281 GCA_036378855.1 Gemmatimonadales bacterium
GCCTGGCGGCGCGGAAGTGTTCGATGATGTACAGGGCCGGCACTGGCTGGCCTATCACGCATGGACCGCCGGCCGAGTGGGCTACGCGGCCGGCGGGGTTCGGAGTTTACGGATAACTACCCTTGACGCTGCGGTCTCTCCCATAGCAGGAGTACGCTTTGTCGAGGAACGTTCACCCCCCGCAACACCAATTCGGCCAGTCGGGCTCCGCCGAGGCTCTGAACTCTTACAGTGATGCACTCGCCACTGGGATCCAGGTTCACTGATCGAGTGTCGGGAAGCCACATCGCGACTCTTGCCTGGCTGAGATAGTGCTGGAGGTCAGCCGCGGCATAGTGGCCGTGGCACTGCCGCTCGGGAAGGAAGGTATCCTCCTTCCATTGGCCCACAATGATCGGAGGCGGGACCTTAACGGCCTGTGCGCTTGCGCTGGATCCGAAGCTGCAGAAGACAAGGGCAAGGGAGAGAACAGCAGGTAGAGGTCTCAGGGGGGAGATCGGTCTCATCGGAAGGCTCCATCAAGGGTGTGGTCTCTCTTAAGATACCCGTCCCCCTGATTCCGCCAGGGGGCGGGTAAGACGCACCTCCAGCCATTCCACTTCCCCAGCCTCAATGGCATCCCGAACTGACCGCTCTCTCGCCGTCAGGCAGGAGCCCCCGGTTTTTACCTCGAGGAAGACGACCCGTTTTACCTCTCCGCTCGCCAGCCCGTCAAAGACGATCAGATCCGTAGGGCTGCCGAGAAAGCGAACGTCTTTGGGGTTATAGGGAAAGTCGGGGAAGTAGGGCAGCAGCTGCTCCTGCACCTTGCCGGCGGTGATCGCCTGACTCCGGAGCACTGCATCACTCCGCAGCGCGGCGGTATAGCGCACCTTCCACAACATGGTGTAGGTCCAGGCCACGAGAAAGCCGATGAAGACTCCCAGAGCGAGATCTCGCACCGCGTCCTCCCTCAGAATGCGTTGACCTGGGTGCGCTATTCGACGCCTGCCAGGTTATACATCGCTCGCCACGCGCGAAATACTTCCAGGTAGTCGGAACCACCGTAGCGCACGGTGCGTCCGCCTACCCGCTCGGAACCCGGCACCAGCTCGGCCATATCAGCCATCTGACTTTCCACGAAATCCACTTCTAGTCCAATCGGAATATCGAAGGTGAAGCTGGCATGCTTCCTCCGCAGTGCCGCGGCCGCGCCAGTCCTGATGCGCTGGCAGGCGACGCTGGGGGCCAGGCTTCGGGCAGCAAACCGGCCAACCGCCTCCTTGACCACCACGGTCTCCACCTGATCGCCCAGGAGCGAGCGAGCCTCGGATGCGAGCGCCTGGTCTCCACTCACCAGGGCCACGGGCACATTGTGCAGGCCGGCCATGGCGGCATTCAGTGCCAGCTCGCCAACAGGATGGGAGTTGACCCGTACTTCATACACGCGGCTGGTGTACGTGTGGTCGATGATCGCCCGAGCGGTTCCGGCCCGCGCGTGATAGCCGATGAACATCGCCACATCGAAGCCGGTTTCGATGCCTTCGACCATCGAGAGACGCTTGGGGCCGCCGCTTAACAACTCGGCAGCCGGATGAAGCTCCTCGGCCAGAAGGTTTCGCATGAGCCAGTGGCTATCGTTGACCAGAACGCTGGTTGCACCAGCATCCAGTGCTCCCGTGATTGCCGCGTTGGCCTCCTCGGTCATCAGCCGGCGGAACCTGTTATACTCTCCCGCATGGCGGGGCTCGGTCGGGTCGGTCTGATCTTCATGTACGACCCCCGAGACTCCTTCCATGTCGACCGAGATGTACACCCGCATGATGTCTCCAGTGCCTGAGCGCGCGACGAATATCGAGGACGCTGATGAGGAAAGCCAGACTGGGCCTGCTGCTGTCCACGCTCGGCGTGGTTGCCTGTGGTCCCGCGGAAAAGCGGCCGGAGCAGAAGTCCATGCAGGAGGGCCGGACTTACACGGCCTGGCTGTACGGAAGCGAGTATAAGAAGCTGTGGGATCGATTCTCACCCGACATGCGTCAGGCGTTTGGCAGTGTATCCGATCTGGCCGACTTTGCCAGCCGCGCGGTCAGGAACCTGGGAACCGAGCAGGGCAAGGTCGATGAGCAGGTAAACCGTGCCGAGGCATTCACCGTGTACAGCCGCAGTGCCACCTTCGACAAATCCAAGCACCGGATGCTGATCGAGTGGAGCCTGGCGGGGGACGGTGCGGTAACGGGACTGGTAGTACGTCCGGTGGTCGCAGATTCAACGGCCGGTCGCTGAGGAGTTGGGCCGCTAGTAAACCCTTCCTCCCAGCGGGACCTCTCGCTCTACCGCAAGCAGAACGACATCGCCCTGGTCGCTGGGCACTCCAAGGACCAGCACCTCGGATGGAAACCCCGCAATGTTGCGAGTTCCGAGATTCACCGCGGCAATTATCAGCCGGCCCTCAATGTCCTCGGGCTGGTAGAGTGCACGGAGCTGAGCGCTGGAAGTTTTCTCACCCAGGGGGCCAAAGTCGATCCACAGACAATAGGAGGGTTTGCGGGCCCGAGCGTTCGGCTCGGCCCGGATGATCCGGCCCACCCGGAGGTCGAGTGCGCCGAACGCCTCGAGGGGATCGATGGCACTAATGGAGCAGCTCGCCGCGCAAAACCGTCACCGCCCGGCCCCCCAGAAGCACCCGGTCCTGCCTGAGCTGAACCAAGACGGTCCCGCCACGGGCAGACGCCTGATATCCCGTCATGCGGCTCTTCTTCAATTTGTCACCCCAGTACGGTCCCAAGGCGCAATGCGCGGAGCCTGTGACCGGGTCTTCCGGTACCCCGGATGCTGGGGCAAAAAACCTTGAGACAAAATCATATTCGGTCTGCTCTGACCGTGCCGTGACGATCACGCCGCGGACTGGAAGACGACTCAGTTGGCCCAGGTCGGGGGTCAATGCCCGAAGAGCGGCTTCGGATTCCAGCTCTGCCAGATAATCGAATTTGGTGCGGCCAATGTATCGAGTCGTTACTGCCAGCCCGGTCTTGAGCTCGGGCGGTGATTCAGCCGGCTCGGCGGGAGTGGCCGGGAAATCCATCCAGATCACGTCCTTCTCCCTGGAGACGGTGAGCAGACCGCTGCGGGTGTGGAAGCGGGCCGTCTCTTTCGGTTTCAGCTCCTGTTCTTCCCAGAGCACATGAGCACTCGCCAGAGTAGCATGGCCGCAGAGGTCGACCTCGACCGACGGCGTGTACCATCGCAGATCGAACCCGTCGCTCTGCCGAACCAGGAAGGCCGTCTCGGCGAGATTCATCTCCCGAGCGACCTGCTGCATCCAGACCGGATCGGCCGGGAAGGGAAGCAGGCATACTGCCGCGGGATTTCCTGCGAACGCCCGTTCGGTAAACGCATCCACCTGAGTGAAGCGTTGTCGGCCGCTCACGGGACTATTGCCTCCGCTTCGATCTCCACCAGCATGGACGGATCAACCAGCCGGCTGACGGCCACCATCGTGGCGGCGGGCCGCACTTCACGGAAAAACTCGCCGTGAGCCCGCGCCACCTCTTCCCAGTGATCGATGTCGGTTACAAATATCCGGGTGCGCACCACGTCTGCCAGTGAGGATCCTGCGGCACTCAGCGCGGTTTCAATGTTACGAATCGCCTGTACCGCCTGCCGGTAAGGATCACCTTCGCCCACGATCGTTCCGTCTGGTCCGGTAGCGGTGGTCCCTGCGACGTAGACCGATTTTCCGACGCGAACCGCCCGGGAATAGCCGACGATCGGTTCCCAAGGTGTTCCACTGGAAATCAGCTGGCGTTGATCTGCCACAACGGTTAATGAGGGAGGGAGGACGCGCCTTCTTCGAGGTCTGTCAGGTCAGCCAGAACCGCGGCCGCGATGTGCTCTGATGCTGGAGGCACTTGGTAGAAGTCGCTTTGCAGGCGCTGCTGAATGAGCCGGAGCCTCTCAGCTTCGACTTGCAGGGTCTTCCGGTGCTCCTCGGGATGCGCCAACGCTTAGCCTTTCCGAGCTCGAGCGCCCTTGGGAGTGGACAGCCCGCGTGTGAGTACGGTGAGTTTTCGGCCCACAATGAGCGATTCTTTACGTCTGCTTCATTGTAATTCACCATCCTTCGACTGACCAGTGGTCCAACTTTCCTCGGTTTCCCAGAGGAAAATGGCTCAAGATTTTAGCCGTTGTTCCGATCCTTGCATTCGGTTTCCTTCGGTCCCCGCCGACATTTCCGCCGATCACAGACGTCGGGAGAAGTATGCACGTGGTCAGAGTGCCGGACCGCATCCTGCTCGTGGATCA
>DASUVR010000304.1:0-7977 GCA_036378855.1 Gemmatimonadales bacterium
GTGGTCCCATTCCGGGGCAACGGCGTCGAGCAGCGCGCGGACTTCTTGATTGTTTGGATTCAAGCGGAGAAATCGCCGCCCGGACGCGATGGCCCGAGTGGTGTCGCCCAGCCGAAGGCTGCTCCGGGCTCGTCCTTCCCATGCATCGGGGTTGGTTGTGTCCCGGCCGAGCACCTGGGTGAACAGGTCATCGGCTGTCTTGGCATCACCGAGCCGCAGTTTCGCGAATCCAAGACCGATCCATGCATCGGCATTCTGCGGGCAGAGCCGTTGCGCCGCTTCAAAGCGTTCTTTCGCCTTTGCGCTGGAATCGGCCCGGTAGGCTCGCCAACCGGCAGCAAGGATCGAGTCGGCGCGGGGAGGGCAGGGGGTTTGGGCGACCAGCGGCACCACCGAAAAGAGGGCAGTGGCACAACCGATCGTGCTCCAGGCATGTAAGTTCAGGATCATGGCGGCAGACCAATCTACCGAGTCCACTCGAGCGCTGGGGCGCACGCTGGTGGATACGTTTGGACGCGGTTGGGCGACCGGCGACATGAATCTTTTGATGACGGTGTACGCCCCCGATGCGGTATTCATCGAAACCCCGTTTACCGCCCCCATTCAAGGGACCGACGCGATCCGGGGGTACTGGAATGAGGTGCCTTACAACCAGTCCGAGATCACCTTTACCTCCGGCGAGATCTACGCGGCAGGACCCTGGTTCTCCACCGAGTTCAAATGTGTGTTTCGGCGCCGGCGTACCGGCGAGTGGGTCGAGGCACGGGGGGCCATCTTCTGTGAGACTGAATCCGACCGGATCACCGAGATGCGGATGTACTGGCATCGATGGAATGGGGGGCGAGAAACTTCAATTGCATGAAAAGAGGACGGTTTTCCTGAACCCCAATTCTCAAGCAGTTATGTTATAAGTACATACACGGTGGCACACGGTTCGCAGGGGTGACGAAGCCAATGCAGTAACCGCCGCAGGCCATCGTGGTTTGAGATGTTCGGGAGGTCCTATGCTCAACCTGCTGCTTCTACCTTTTCTGCTGGCTGCGGATTCCGGCTCGGCCCAGCCATCCGCTGCAGCGCACGACGATCCTCCAATCCAGCTCTGGCTCAGTAACGATGGACGTTTCCTCCCGGGCGACCGCGCCAAGGTTGAGGTGCGAACCGAGGAGGACGGCTACCTGCTGATCCTTCAGGTGGATCCCGAGGGCTATCTACGCGTGCTGTTCCCGGTCGACCCTGACAAAGACAATTTCGCCCGGGGAGGTAAGAGATATGAGGTAAAAGGGCGAGGTGGCAGGGATGCTTTCGAGGCCGACGCCAAAGGCCGAGGCACCGTATACGCAGCCGTGGCGCGGGAGCCATTCCGGTTCGAGGGGTTCGTCACTGGAGATCACTGGGACTATGGAGCGCTGGCCCCCTCCCGACTCGCAAAGGATCCGGAGCAGGAGCTGAATGACCTGGTCCGGCGGATGGCTCAAGGCGACTTCGATTACGACCTGCTCAACTACGACGTCGTTGAACATACGGAATACGCGGCCAACTACAGCTCACACTATTACGGGTCGGCGTACTACGACCCCTGGTGCTACAGCTTCTGTGGTGCGGCGTACTATGGGTCGCCCTTTGGAGTCTCGATCGCGTTCGGGTGGCCGTATCGCAGCTACTATTACGATCCGTACTTCTACGCCTATAATCCGTTCTACAACCCGTTCTACTACAGCCCTTACTACTACGCTCCGGCCTACTACCCCCACTACGTCTATCCTCGTCCGTTCTATTACCACCCATATGGCTATTACTCACATGGGGGTGGCTGGACGCCCTATGGCAGGAATTCCTACCCGCCCTACGGCGCCGGGGGCAGGTTTGGGGGTTACCGCGACCGCCGTACCGACATTCGATCGGTGAATACAGGCTACCATTTCCCCCTCTCCCCGACCCGGGGACAGGGGATCACCGGCCGCGCTCGCCGGGTTGCCGAAGGACCGACTGCGGCGCTGCCCGACGGGCCGGCGCCTCGGCGGTTGATCGACAATGCGTCCAGGGTGCAAGGTCGTCCGGTGGCAAGGCGGGCCCGGCCTGCGGAAGCGAGTGACGGTCGCTCGGCTGGGGAACCCCGGCTGATTCGGCGTGAGGTCGAAGCAAGACCTTCGCGCGATGCGTCCGATGAGCGGCGCGCAGGCGATTCTCCCCGCTCAGCCGAGCGGGAGCCCATCAGGGCAGCACCATCCCGGCGAGAGGTCGACCGGGGAAGCTCAGCGCCGCGGTCGAGTGGCGGAGGTGCTCGGGTTGAGGGACGGAGCTCTGGTGGCGGGGGCGGCGGTCAAGGCGGAGGTGCGCGATCCTCGGGCGGCGGAGGGCAGGGAGGAGGAGGTGGTGGGGGCGGGGGTAGCAATGGTGGTGGCGGCGGTCGCCGACCACGCTAGGACGCCGGGGGTCGGGTCGCAATCGGGCCCGACCCCCGGCTTTTTCTATTTCCGCTCTGGGGGCTGGTGCCTCCGGGCGTAATCGAGACCCCATTCCATCATCTCGGCGCTGCGAAGTCCCACCTGCATCGCCTGATCCACTGCTTCTTCTTCTCCCATGTGCTGGTCGAGTATGAAATAGGGAATCAACGCGCCGCCCACCCGGTTACCGCTCCCGCAATGACAGAAGATGGTTCGTTCTCCTGCGCCTCGAAGCACCGCCAGGATTCGGTCAAGCGTGTTGTCATTCAAAGCGCCTGCTCTGACCGGTACGTTGACGTACTCCATGCCGAGCTGCCGCACTACCCCGGCCTCATCCACTGGGCGGGGCTCCATCGGGTCCCGGAGATCCAGCACGATGCCCCCACCCGCCTCCTTCAAGGCGCGAAGTTGTTCAGCATTGGGCTGACCACCGGTGATGACATTGGTCAGTATCTGGCAGGCGTTGGGGATGCCCTGCACGGCATGAAGCAGATCGGCCATGCACTAAAGGTAAGAAGTCAGGAGTGAGAGGTAAGAGGTAAGAGGCCTCTCACTTATAACCTCTCACCTCTTACCTTTAGGGCGTGCTCCGACTTGCCATAGCCCAGATACGGCCCCACAAGGGTGCGTACGAGCAGAATCTCTGCCGGGTAGGCGCGCTCTTTCGGGAAGTGGGCCATTGGCCCGAGCCGCCAGACCTGATCGTTGCACCTGAATCCACGCTCACCGGCTACTTCCTGGAGGGCGGGGTCCGCGATCTCGCCGTTCCCGCCGACCGTCTGTTCGACGATTTAAGCCGGCAGCATGCCGAGGCCGGCGTTCCGTCCCTGGACATCGCGCTGGGTTTTTACGAAGTCCACGGAAACCGACTCTACAACTCCGGGCTGTATGCCACCCTCGGAGGAGCCGACGCCGGAATCCGCCACATCCATCGCAAGATCTTTCTTCCAACCTACGGCGTCTTCGATGAGGAACGGTTCGTCGAGGCCGGCCGCAGTGTGCAGGCGTTCGATACCCGCTGGGGTCGAGCCGCGATGCTCATCTGCGAGGATGCCTGGCACTCCTTCACCCCGATGCTGGCCGCACTCGATGGCGCCCAGCTGATCATCATTCCCAGTGCCAGTCCCGCCCGCGGGGTGGTCTCCAGCGACGACACCGCAGGTCGTCCGGTAAGTCTCGCCCGATGGGCCCGATTGGCTCAGGACATTTCCGGTGAGCACGGAGTGTACGTCGCACTGCCTCAGCTGGTGGGATTCGAGGGCGGCAAGGCATTTCCCGGCGGCTCGATTCTAGCCGGACCCCGGGGAGATATCCTGGCGCAGGCCCCGGTGTTTCAGGAGGCGATCATTCCCGCGGTGCTGGACTTCGAGGAGATCACCCGCGCCCGGGCCGACCTTCCCCTGCTTGCCGATCTTGAGATGCGGCTGCCGCATCTCCTGGGCTCGCTTCATCATGCCAGGCGAGAGAAACTCGGCAGCGGGGCAGCGGGGCAGCGGGGCGGCCGTCCGATGCAAGACTCCGAGGTGGGCGAGCAATCCTCGGCCAGCGTTTCCGTGCCGCCGTCCCGCCGCCCCGCCGCCCCGCTGCCTCCCTCACCGGCCCGCTTTCACCCGAAGCATGACCCTCTCGCTATTGATCCGGAGCTCACCCGCCGCTGGCTGGTCGAGTTCATCCGCGACGAGGTGCAACGCCGGCGCAAGTTCGAGCGGGTGGTGATCGGCCTCTCGGGAGGAGTGGACAGCTCGCTGGTGGCATATCTGGCTGTAGAGGCCTTGGGAGCGGCCAATGTGATTGGTATCCGGATGCCCTATCGGAGCTCGAGCCAGGAGAGTCTGGAGCACGCCCAACTGGTGATCGATGCGCTCAAGATCCCCAGCAGAACGGTGGAGATCTCGGCGGCGGTGGATGCCCTGGCTTCGGCCATCGGCGGAGACGTGGAGCCGGCCCGGCTGGGGAATATCATGGCGCGCACCCGCATGATCACTCTCTTCGATCTCTCGGCCGCGTTGCGCGCTCTCCCGCTGGGGACCGGGAATAAGACCGAGCGCTTGTTCGGCTACTTCACCTGGCATGCCGACGATTCGCCCCCGGTGAATCCCATCGGGGATCTGTTCAAGACTCAGGTCTGGGCATTGGCCCGGCACCTCCGAGTGCCCGATGCCATCGTGACAAAGCCCGCGAGCGCCGACCTCATCAAAGGTCAAACGGACGAGGGTGACTTCGGGATCTCCTACCCCAGGGCCGACGCGATTCTGCACTGGATTCTGCTGGGCTACCGCCAGCCGGAGATCGCCGCGCTGGGCTACGAGGAATCGGAGATTCACCTGGTTCGCAGCCGACTCGACTCCACCCACTGGAAGCGGCGGCTGCCCACCGTCGCCATGCTGAGCGGGACCGCGATCGGCGAGTACTATCTCAGGCCGGTGGACTATTAAGAAGACGGAGAAGACGGAGAAGACGGAGAGGGCGGAGAGGTCTTCCCCGTCCTCTCGGCCGATGTCCTACTCTGTCGGTCAGATCACCACCTTCGTCATGCCTCACATGCAAAACGTCCGGGGCGACCTGTTCGGCGGTGAGCTGATGGCATTGGTCGATCAGGCTGCGGCGGTGGCAGCCATTCGGCACGCCGGCGGTCCCGCCGTGACGGCCAGCATCGAGCGGGTGGATTTTCGGGAGCGGATTCCGGTGGGCGCGCTGGTGACGTGTATGGCGACCGTAGACTACGTCGGCAACTCGTCCATGGATATCACGGTCGAGGTCTACGCCGAACACGTCAGCAGCGGAGAGCGGCGGCACACGCATACGGCCCACGTGGTGTTCGTCGCGCTGGACGAGGAGGGCAGGCCAACTCGGGTCCCCCGCCTGTTGCCGGAGACCAGCGAAGAGCGCGACCGCTACGCCCGCGCCGAGAGCCAGCACCGGAGGAAAGAGCGGTCTTGACCCGGCCAGCCGCGGTCGTGCTGAGCGGCGGTGGCGCCAAGACCGCGGCCCACCTGGGGGCCTGCCGAGCCCTGAAGGAAGCGGGCTTTGAGCCGATCTGGTACGTCGCCACCTCGATGGGAGCGGTAGTCGCGGCGGGTCTGGCCAGCGGAATGGGTAACGATGAGCTCCTGGAGCGAATGGCCGAAGTGGGTCCGCGCGGTATTGCGCGGGATCGGTGGGCACCGGTCGCCGGCCTGTTTCTTCGTTCCCTGCTTAAGCCGGCACCGCTCAGAGCCGCGATCGAGGCCATCGTTCCGGCTCGTCGGTTTACCGATCTCGCCGTTCCGCTCACGGTGACCGCGGTGGATCTCGATACCGGGGAACTGGTGCTCTTCGGTGCCGGGGCCCGCGATGCTCCGCTCATCGATGTGTTGTGCGCCAGCTGCGCACTTCCCCTGTACTATCCTCCGGTGATTATGAACGGTCGGCGGTTTGGCGACGGGGGACTCCGCGCGGTTGTGCCATTCGAACCCGCCGCCGACCTGGAGGTTGAGCTGGTCCTTGCCGTGGATGTGGGACCGGGCTTTGACCTGATCCCTTCGGCCAACCCACCCGCCGCGCCGCCGCTGCTCCGAGCCCATGATGACGCAGTCGGAATTCTCATGGCGGGAAACACCCAGAGCCAGTTGGCCCTCTGGCGAGCCGATCCCGGGCGCCCGCCGCTGGTGTACGTCAGGCCGCAGGTGGAACGACATACCACATTCCGGGTTGATCGGGTGCGTGAGTATGCTCAGGAAGGCCGCCGCGCCGCTCGCGAAGCTCTGGAACGCTGGGGGGCCGAGACTTGACCCCTCCCCCATTGCGGTCAAATTGAGCCCATGAAAGCCGCTGAAGTCATGGTTGCAGATCCGCATGTAGCGGTGGCCGGAGCGATGGCGAGTGAAGTCGCCATCATGCTCAAGACCCGGAACATCTCCGTAGTGCCGGTGGTGGACGACCATCGGACCCGCCGGTTCCTGGGGACGCTCAGCGATCGGGATCTGGTTACCCGTTGCCTGGCAGAGGGCAAACATCCCTGGCATACCCGGGCCGATTCCTTGATGCGAACCAACTCGCCGGTGGTGCGGCCTGACCGGGAGCTCGACGGGTTCGAGATCCGGATGGACCTCGATCCAACCGAGTCCCACCTCAGGCCGACCATCACCGTTGTGGACGAAGCCGGCCGGGTGGTAGGGTTCATCAGTCACCCGGAACAGATACCGGCCGTGAAGATCGTATGGGGTTAGTGCGACGGAGCGCGAATGTCTGAATTCAAGCTGTTTACCCTGCAAGAAGCAGAGCGCACTCTCCCGCTGGTCCGTCGGGTGGTTGCGGATCTCACGGTTGAGTATCCGGCATGGCGCGCGGCGGTCGGCCGGTTCGAGGTGCTGACCGGCGGGGCTCGCGCGGACTGGGGCGAAACCCAGGAGCTGGTCGCAGCCCGGGAAGAAGTCACTCGTCACGCCAATCGCATCAACCAGTATCTGCAAGAGCTCGAGGCCATCGGCTGCGTCTTCAAGGGGTTTGAAGGCGGGCTGGTGGATTTCTATTCTCTGCGGGACGATCGCCCCATTTTTCTCTGCTGGCGATTGGGTGAGGACCGGATCAGCCACTGGCACGAGATCGATACCGGATTCTCCGGCCGCCAGCCGATTGACGGAGCAATCCTTTCGGCGACTCCTTCGTGAGTCGCGCCTGGCTATTTCTTCATTTGCTGGGCTTCACCATGTGGCTGGGAGGGGCCATTGCCTCGATGGTGGTCGGTATCGCTGCCCGGCAGGAGGATCGCGGCGGGCTCGGCGCGGTGGTTCGAGCTCAGTCGAAGCTGACCAAGGTGGCAATAGCACCCGGCTCTCTGCTCACCGTACTCTCGGGGATCATCCTCACTTTCCGAATCAGTAGCGGTGAGATGGCCGGATTCAGCCTCTGGCTGGTCTTGATGCAGGGGGCGGGGGTGATCGCCGCTCTGATTACTCTGCTCATTGCTCTACCTACTGCCACCCGGCTGGGACGGCTGGATCCTACCGGCGAGGCAGCCCGCTACTTCGACGAACTGCGAGCCCGCCAGCGGATTGTCGCCTCGATTGCGGGGACTCTCGGCCTGGTTGCGCTCTTCGCCGGCGCGATGCTGAGATAGTCCTCCCTGCTTCCCCAACAGCTGTCTGACAGATTGCCCGCACTGGACAGATCTCACAGTGGGGCGCTCGTGCGGTACAGATCAGGGCACCCAGCTCCATAATGGCCTGATTGAACATCCAGGCTTTCCTGCCGCCTCTGGGCAAGAGCATTGCGGCCGAACGTTCGAGCCGGTGAGGCATAGTCCTGAATCTCGCTCGGGAGTGGAACACGCGGCGGAGCACCCGGCCCACGTTGGTATCGATAGGAGTGACCTCGCGCTCGAACGCAAAGCTCGCCACTGCCGCGGCGGTGTACCGTCCGATGCCCGGCAACCGGCGCAGCTCCTCGGTGTCCGAGGGAATGATGCCTCCTCTATTCTGAACCAGTTCCTGCGCCAGCCGGTGCAGGTTGACTGCGCGCCGATAGTAGCCCAACCCCTCCCAGCTCTCCCTCA
>DASUVR010000305.1:0-3705 GCA_036378855.1 Gemmatimonadales bacterium
CGGCCGGTCGGCAACCAAGCGTTGCCACGCGATGCGGAGGCAACTCGGGGTCGGTCTGATTGCTTCCCCACGTCGGCGGCACGATCCCCTGTTGCAGCTCCAGGATGGCGGCGACCGTCTCCACCGCGGCACTCGCTCCCAGGCAGTGCCCCAGCGCCGGCTTGAGCGAAGTCATCGGAATCTGCGCCAGCGTCTCACCCAACAGACTGGCCAGTCCGCGACACTCCGCGGCATCGTTGAGCCGGGTGCCGGTCCCGTGCGCCTTGATCCAGCCCGGCACTTCCCCCAGGCCCGCCAGCGCCTCTCGCCCGGCCTCAGCTACACCGACTCCCGATGGGTCCGGCGAGGTCATGCTGTAGCTCTCGCAGCTCATGCCGTGTCCGCGAACGACGGCCCGCGGCCAGGCTCCCCGACGGCGGGCATGCTCGGCGCTCTCCAGCACCAGAACGCCCGCACCTTCACCCAGCACCGTGCCCTGCCGGCGCGGATCGAACGGACGGCAGGGAGCATCACCCGGGTCGCGGGATCCCAGAATTCCCGCGGCCTCGAAGCTGGCCAGCACCTCATTATGGAGGGGACACTCTGCGCCGCCGGCAATCACCAGATCGAGCCGGCCCGAACGGATCTTCTCCACCGCTTCGGCTATGGCATACGCCGCCGACACACTGCCGGCCGAGAGATGCAGTACCGGCCCGCGCACTCCCTGCAGCTGGGCGAAGGCGGCGCCGCCGGCTCCCGGCATGTAGCGCACCAGCCGGCTCGGCCGCGCCGACCGCTTCACCTCGGCGTGCTCGGTGAGCAGATCGGCCAGGGCTCCGAGGGAGGATCCTTCCAACACTCCACATCTGCGGGGATCGAAGTGCCCATCCTTCAGACCGGCGTCGTGGAATGCTTCTTCACCCGCCTGAAGGAAGAACCGGGCACTCCGATCGAGGTGGCGACCCGCCGGATGCCGCGGAGGCGTTGGCGCCAGGCCGGCCGGCCTGCAGTCCAGGGAAGGGATCGAACGCACCGCGCTCCGACCCCCGACCAGCAAGGCACAGAGTGGTGCCACGCCGATACCTGCCGCGCTGACGGCGCCGATGCCGGTTACCCACACGGCTTCCGTCATTGTGCCTGGCTCAGCCGGAGAAGCGCCTCATTCATCCGGGCGACCGCCAGCCTGGAGGCTCCGTGTGGCTGGGCGACAACAGCACTCAGCAGCGGGCGATTCGCCGGGGTCGAGTCGGAGCCATGCAACCGATACCACCCGCTGGACCGAACCAGGTATGAGCGCACTCGGCCGGGTCTGGGGTGAGGCAGTCGGAACGTCAGCTCCGCTCCGTCTCCGTTTTCCATCGAGAAGTAATTCTTGTCCGTAGCGGTCAGCCGGCCGAGTACATCCTTGCCGGAACGATCTACTGCTGACTCCGGGTAGATCTCCTGCACGGTGAACGGCGCAGCAGTAGACGAGTCCAAGGCCACCTGGTCGATCAGCCAGAACGACGGCGCCGATTCCAGGCGGATGCGAACGCTGTCGCCCACAGTTCTGGAGAGGTCGAGCGAGAAGACCTGACGCTTGGAGACCTCCGGTCCCGCCTCCCAGATATAGCCCTGGGGTTCCCAGCTTCCGTTGACCCAGGTCGAGACACCGAGGAATCCCTCCGCCGCCGCGAGTGCCATGTACCCATCGGCCAATCGCGGGATGGTCGCCAGCGAGTCGAACCACGGCTGCGTTTCCCGCCCGTGCGCCGCGACCAGCTCCTGCATGAGGTAGGCGGCCCACGGCGTGTTATGCCCCTCTACCACCAGCCGCGCGGTTCCCTGTCGCGGTCGGGGGAAGACCAGCTCTAGGCCGTCACGGATGTCCCGGCTGGTCGCGGTGTCGCGACCGGCAGGATTCGACTCCCAGCTCCAGCCATCGGCCCGGCTCACTCTCTCCAGAGCATCAGTGCCGCGGAAGTCGCGAGCAGATGCCGGCGAGATCAAGGCACCGAGCGGGTGGATGTTGCCATCAGCGTCCGGCGCAACCGTGGAGCCCGTGGGGTGATCAACGACCAACAGCGAGATCCGGTCGAGGTAGTCGGTCTCGTCCAACTCGTTGGTGACCCGGAGGCGCAGCATCCCGTTCTTCGGCGAGGCGTAGATGAGGTTGTCGACGTCGGTCCGCGCCAGCGCGGGGGCAATCGCCCCGCCGAAGGTGCCCGAGTCGAGTCGCCAGCCGGCGCCGTCCCAACTGTAGACCAGGGGGCACGAGCCCGTCCCCAACCCAGTGCCTGAACCGGTGCCCGTAGATGCAGTCGGCTGGTCGTCGCCCTGGGCGGCCGCGGCCACCAGCATCGCCGTCAGGCCCAGGCCACCCACCAGCAACAGGGTCTTGCCGCCGCTGACCCGATTGACCGCGACCGACTGCACGTCGGCCAGAGGAACAGTCGTCCTGCTGCTGGAGTCCTTTGCGGCGGGGGAGTGGCCGGAGAGACTGTCGCCGACGACCGTCGCCTTGGTCAGCTCGAGAATGCTGCCGTCGGCGCGGGTGACCCTCACGTGATCGCCCGGCGCGATGGCGTCGGCCGGCGCAGCCGATTGCGTCTTCCAGCTGGTACAGCCGGCGAAAGCGAGGATAAAGCCTAGGGCGAGCCGAGACACGCTGACCTCCGTCGCTGGGGTGGACTATCCCTTCGTCGCTTGCGCTCCTCTGGGCAAGCTCCGAGCGAACGGTAGGGTCAGGATCTCAAGCCAACCTCAAGTTTGGGAGGATGCGGGAAGGCAGGGGCGGGGCGAAGGCCCGATCGGCGAAGTCACGGGTTTACTCGGAGATTCTGAGCGAGCCAACCGGGGGGCTGGGCACATGCACGGTCAAAGTGGCGACAACGTTTCGTCCGGTTACGGTAACCTGAGCCTCCCCCGGCGCCTGGCCCTCCATCCACATCGCCCTCGAGTAGTCGTAACACTGTGGCCAGAGCCTCGTGTAGGGGCAACCTCCGAATGCAGAGACGATTTCCAATGAGCTCGAGTTAATGAAGAGAGGGAGCCCGAACACCACAGTTCCGCCCCGGAGAGCCACTAACGAGAACGCTGTGTATTCTTCGACACTGAGCTCGACCGATGTCACGGGCGACGCGCCACCCACGGGGAATATCTGGATGGCATCCAGCGGCAGCGGCTCGCTGCTCACCTCGATGTGGATCACCCGGGTCAGGGTGTCGGTTCGGACCGTCAGATCCGTGGTGCCGGGCCCGCGGGCAACCAGAGTCACGTTGGCAGGGGCGCTCACCTCCTGCTCGGCCGGCCCGACGACGTCCGGGTTGGAGGACCGGATCTGCACGACAGCAGTAGTCGGACAGTATACCGGCGGGCCGGATACAGGGGGGAACGGGCAGCCATAGGAGGTCAAGGGCTTGATCTCGGCGGACGCATTCTCTCCCACCACCATGAGGCTTTTCTCGGCGGTCCATTCGGAGCTCTTTACCACCACGGAAAGGGTGTCGATCGGAGCCCCCAACGGCTCAGTGCCGGAACTGCCGCCGCAGCCGATCGACGGCCCAGCCGTTAAGGCGAACGCGAAGTAAACTCGAGCGCTGCTTGCTCTGCGCATTAACGACCCCCGTTCAGGCTTACTGGTTATACGTCGCCGCGACCAGGATAACCAATCCCACGGTCACTGTGCCGGCGACGAGCAGCATTGTCTGGACAACATCCGGTTGGCGAGTCGAGACATAGGCGATC
>DASUVR010000306.1:0-2505 GCA_036378855.1 Gemmatimonadales bacterium
TGGATGTCAGTTCCGCCGTGTTCCAGGGTGCCGGCACTCTGATCGACGAGCAGCTCAGCTTCGAAGTGGCGCGCTACGTGTTTGGCCGGCCGGCCGAGTTCCGCCGCCGGGCTGCCCGTGACCAGCAGATGCAGACTGCCATCGGCTTGCTGCGAAAGGCTTCTACCCCGAAGGATCTGCTCAGCCTGGCGCGGGTCGGAGTGGCACCGGCGGCAACCGCACAGAACTAGCTCTAGCGGTATCTGTTCCCTCAGGCCCGGTTGGCCGGTATGGCCAGCCGGGCTTGTGTATTAGAGTGTAGGGCTACGAGTAAAAGGAGAACGCTTGTCGCAGCCTAGAGTGACGATCATCGGCGCGGGAAGGATGGGCCAGGGCTTGGGACTGGCCCTGAAGCGCCGGGGATACAAAGTGATTCTGGTAAACCGTAACCAGCGCGAAGTGATCCCGCCCTTGGTGCTCCACCAGGGAAGTCTGGCTGAAGCCACCGATGGCGCGGAGCTCGTTCTGATTGCCACGCCCGACGACGCCATTCCTCTGGTGGCAGGGGAGCTGGCATCGGCGCGGGCCATCGTTCGGGACCAGGTCGTGCTCCATCTGTCCGGTTTACTCGACAAGACCGCGCTTGCACCGTTGGCGGATACCGGAGCCGGGCTCGGGTCATTCCATCCGGTACAATCGGTGGCCGAGCCGGCCACCGCGGCTGAGCGGCTCAAGGGCGCCTATGTCGGGATCGAGGGGGATGAGCGGGCTGTGGTGGCAGCTGAGCGGCTGGCCAACACGCTACGCATGCTGCCAGTGACGATCACTGCCGAAAGCAAGCCGGCCTATCATGCGGGCGCCGCCTTTGTCGCGAACTATACCGTCGCCCTGGTGGGTGTCGCCGAGCGACTCGCCCGGTCGGCCGGTGTGCCGCCGGAAACCGCGGCTCGCCTGTATCTGCCTCTGCTTGCCGGCGCGGTCGCCAATCTGACCTCGCTCGGTCCCGCTGCGGCACTGACCGGGGCAGTTCGGCGAGGCGACGTGCAGACCATTCAGTCCCATCTGGAAGCGTTGGGGCCGGAAGATCGGGAGCTCTATCGTACCGTGGGGCGGGCGGCTGTGCTGCTGGCGCGGGAGGCCGGACTGAACGATCACTCGATCGAAAAAGTCACCGCAGTGCTCGATGGAGCGGTTTAGACGTTTCCGGCCAGTTTACTGATCCACCACCCGGACGCCTCGGGGAACCTTGAACTGAAAGGTGGAAGCCGGCACTGCCTGGTTCACCCGAATATGGGTAAGACTGAGGGTGCGGGTGGCGCCGGACTCTTCGTGGATCTCGAGGCGGCGGGGCAGGGCATCTTCCCGGTCTATCCATACGATTGCCTTGGTGAACGGCATGTTGGGCACCGCCGGAATCAGCTGAATGGCGTCTGTGGTGCGGCCGTCGATCCGCTCGCTTTTGAGATACGATGGATGGTAGCGCTCCGCCGGCCGGTCGAGCAGCCAGGCCAGCAGATTATATCCGTACACCGGGCCCCCGCTGGGAACCGACAATCGCACCACCTGGTCCGGAACCGTGCTGGGCGTATAGACCCAGACATGCTCCCCATCGATCACGATGGCCTCCCCGGATGGATCGCTGAAGCGCATCGCCAGTTTGGCCGGACCCGCCTGCACCAGGGTACCTCTGCTCTCCGCGCTGTCGATCATGGGATTATCGATCAGCTGCACGAAGTCGGCTTGTAAGCTGGCGAGCGAGCGGTAGACCCGCGCGGCCCGGCCGATGATCGCCTGAGCGTCCTGAGCTGTGCCGGTCGCTGGACTGAGCAGCGTCAGCGCCAGAAAAATCAGCGCTCTCATGTCCGCAGCTCCGCCGGCTCGGCCACTCGGCGTCCGATGGCCTCCGCAATCAGCCGAACTTCCTTCATCAGTCGGTCGAACTGTTCGGGATAGAGACTCTGTGCCCCGTCGGACAGAGCCCGATCCGGTGTGGGATGCACCTCCACCAGGAGCCCATCGGCGCCGCCGGCGACCGCCGCCTTGGCCATCGGCATGACCATGTCGCGGTGGCCGGTTCCATGGCTCGGGTCGGCGATGATGGGCAGGTGGGAAAGTCCGTGGACCACCGGGATGGCGCTGAGGTCGAGCAGGTTCCTGGTAGCCGGATCGAAGCCCCGCACGCCGCGCTCGCACAGGATCACATTAGGATTGCCCTCGGCCAGGATGTACTCGGCCGAAAGCAGCAGCTCCTGGATGGTGGCGGATAGACCGCGCTTCAGGAGCACCGGCTTTCGGATTCGCCCAGCCAGCTTCAGCAGGGAATAGTTCTGCATGTTGCGAGCGCCGATCTGAACGATGTCCGCTACTTCCAGGACAGCGTCCATACCCTCCGCATCCATCGCTTCGGTCACGATCAGCAGCCCGGTTTCCTCGCGGGCGCGGGCCAACAGCTCCAAACCGGATTGGCCCATCCCCTGGAATGAATACGGCGAGCTTCGTGGTTTGTATGCACCGGCCCGAAGGATG
>DASUVR010000307.1:0-7073 GCA_036378855.1 Gemmatimonadales bacterium
CCCAGGTTCCAGCTCTCCGACAATCGGCCGGTTGCCAGCACCATCAGCGCATTGATCACCAGCGTGAACAGGCCCAGGGTGACGACGATCAGGGGACAGGTGAGGATGGTGAGCAGGGGGCGAAGCGTGCTGTTGATGATGCCGAATACTGCGGCAACCAGAAGCAGCCGGCCCGGCCCTCCGGTGAAGTCGAGGCCGGGAACCACGGCAGCGGCAATCCACAGCGCCGCTGCGTTCAGGATCCAGTGAAGCAGGAGGGAACGCGCCGGCGCCCTCAGGAGATCACGCCTCCGCCCAGAACCCGATCATGTTCGTAGAGGACGCCCGATTGCCCCGGCGTAATGGCCCGGACGGGGGTTTGCAGCGCGAGGACGAGCTGGTCCGAATTCTTTTCCAGCACGACGGCCCGAGCGGGGCGCGCCCGGTACCGGAGCTGCACCTGACAGCGCTCCCCCGGCTCCAGCGGATCAGCCAGCCAGTTCAGCTCCTCCAGGGTTACCCTGTGGCCCGCCAGGTCGTCGGCACCTCCCACCACCACTTCACGCCGCTCGGGGCGAATCTCCACCACATAGCGGGGACCGTCGAACCCGCCGGGGAGCCCCTTCCGCTGGCCGATGGTGTAGCGGCCATAGCCCTGGTGCTCGCCGATGATCTGGCCACCGGTGGTAACCAGAGGTCCTGGGCTGAGCGCCGGCGCGTCGGCCGGGAGGTGCCGCTCCAGCACTGAGACGTAGTCGTCGTTGGGCACGAAGCAGATCTCGACCGATTCCTGCTTGTCCGCGGTGGTGAGCCCCAGCTGGCGGGCATAGGCCCGGGTCTCGGACTTGCTCAGACTGCCGACTGGCGTCAGCATCCGCGCTACCACGGCGGGGTCGACTCCCCAGAGGAAGTAGCTCTGGTCCTTGGCCGGATCCGCGCCCCGGTAGAGTGCGCCCTCCCGGGCAATCGCGTAGTGGCCGGTTGCGATGTAATCGCAGTCCAGGGCATCGGCGTGGGCCAACAGGTCGCGGAACTTGGTGAACGAATTGCACCGCACGCATGGGATCGGTGTCCGGCCCCTGCTGTACTCGCTCACGAAGTTCTGGATCACGTGCAGATTGAACCGGTCCTCGAGATTGAGGACGTAGTGCGGGATGCCCAAGGCGGCCGCGACATCGCGGGCGTCGTTGATGGAATCCAGCGAGCAGCAGGGCCGGTCGGGCACCTCGTCGCCGTAGCAGAAGAGCTTCATGGTGGCGCCCACCACGTCGTATCCCTGCTCGACCAGGCGGGCAGCGGCAACGGAGCTGTCCACTCCGCCGGACATGGCGACCAGAACCCGGGCAGTCATCGAGCAGTCGGGCGGTCGGACGGTCGGACGGTCGGCTCCGACGTCGCGCTCCGCTCGCGATGCGTTGTGTTGTTCCCGCCCATCTGATTGACCGGCTGACCGACAGACCGACTGACCGCCTGACCGCCTGACCGCCCTAAAACCCCGGCGAGCTTCCGCACCTTTGCCACCACTGCCGGCACCGCCTCCGCGGCCCGGTCCACGTCGTCCATGCTGCTCTCCCGGCCGAAGCTGAACCGGATGGTGCCCAGCGCCAGCTCCCGGCGAACCCCCATGGCGATCAGCACGTGCGAGGGTTCCACCGCACCGGTCGAACAGGCCGATCCGCTGGAGGCCGCGATGCCGGCGAGGTCGAGGTGCATCAGCAACGCCTCGCTGTCCGCACCTTCTACCGCAATGCTCAAGAGATGGGGGGCGCGCTCGCTCCCCTCGGCGTTCACCGTCAGGTCGGGCACTGTTGCCCGGAGCCGGCGGGCCAACTCGTCTCGCAGCTTCATGAGACGCTGAGCCAGGGCCTCTCGCTCCGCGGTAGCCAGCTGCACCGCGCGTCCCAGGGCCACGGCGCCGGCCACATTTTCGGTGCCTGGACGGATTCCATACTGCTGGCCGCCGCCGTGGAGAATTGCCTCCACCGCCTTGCGGTCCCGCACAATCAGGGCGCCAATGCCCTTGGGCGCTCCGATTTTGTGACCCGATATGGTGAGCAGGGTGCAGCAGAGGTTCTGGAGTGAGATCTCCACCTTGCCGAGTGCCTGTACGGCGTCGGTATGGAAGATGACGCCCGCGTCCCGGCAACGTTCGGCTATGTGTGCCACCGGCTGGACGACGCCGACCTCGTTGTTGACCCACATCACCGAGACCACGGAAGGCATCTCGGCCAGTGCGCGGTCGAGTGCCTCCAGGTCGAGCATGCCTGCGCTGTCTACCGGCAGCAGCACCTCTCGCCCGCCCAGGTGACACACCGCATGAGCCGCCGCCAGCACCGCCTTGTGCTCGACCGCTGATACCGCGGCGCACATCGGCGCACCCCGGTCCCGAGCGGCGAGAGCTGCGCCCACGATGCTCAGGTTGTCGGCCTCGGTTCCGCCGGAGGTGAAGATCACCTGGCTCGGCTCTGCGCCCAGCGATTCCGCTATCTGCCGCCGTGCCTGCTCGATGCCGGCTCTGGCCGCCCGCCCAAAGCGATGCGCGCTGGACGGGTTTCCGAAAGACTGGTCGGTCAGGTATGGCATCATGGCCTCCAGCACCTCGGAGCGAACCGGGGTGGTGGCGGCATGATCCAGGTAGACGGGCGGCTTCATATCGGTAAGATAGCGCCTATTTCAGATGCTTCGAACGCCCAACTTCAGAACGTCATCGACTTCCATGGTTTCATGGGTAAAGAATGGCTCCCCGTAACGCTTCCGTATCAAGGAGCCGTAGTGCGCGTTCTGGGTCTCGACCAGCGAATAGAGGTCCTGGCCGGTGGGGAAAATCTCTCCGGCGGCCTTGGCCCCATCGAATTGACTGGCGTAGCACTTGATGGCCGACAGCTTGCGCTCGAACTGCGCGCTGATATCCACCACAAAGGTCGGCTTGACCGGGTCCTCGCGATAGGAGAGAGCATAGAGCAGCTTGTGAGGACGGTGGGCGGATCCCGCCGCAGGATATCGCTCCAGCCCGGCCAGGTAGCAGGCGTCCCGTCCCAGCTCCGAGGCAATGCGATGATCGGGATGGCGTCCCACCGGGAAGGGAAGAATGACCACACGAGGCACAAAGTGGCGGATGTGCTCGATCACCAGGCGCCGGGTTTCTTCCGAGTTCTGCAGGTGAGCATCCGGCAATCCAGCATTCCGCCGCTCGGATACGTCGAGAATCTTGGCCGCTCGCTCGGACTCTTCCGCCCGGAGCGAAGCACTACCCCGGGTGGCGGTCTCTCCCGCGGTAAGGTCCAGGATGCCGACCTTGTAACCGGCATCGACGGCCTTCAATAGAGTGCCCGCGCAGGTGAGCTCGACGTCGTCTCGGTGGGCGGCGAGGGCCAGGATGTCCACGGGCATGGTGGAATATAGGGCGGAGAAGGCGGAGAGGGCGGAGAGGCGGAGAGGGCGGAGAGGCGGAGAGACGGAAAGGCGGAGAGGACGGATTATGAAGATTCTTGCAGCGACCTCAGCTAACATAGGCGCATAATGGGCGAGGGCGTTCTCCGCCTCTCCGTCTCTCCGCCTGCCCGTCTTCTGTGCAAACCCTTCCCCGACCCGCATCTCCTGTGCTCCCCAAGGAGGCATTGTGCGAGCACAGATCATGATTGCCGGCCTGCTGCAGGCGGCCTTGCTGACGGCGTGTGACCGTCACCTGAGCAAGTCGGAGCCGGAGAAAGCCCAGCGGAACCTCGAAGCCGATGCGAAGTCAGCCAGTCCCGTACCCCTGGGAGTAGTGGGCGGCCGGCCCGCCTCTCAGGCTCAGGCACCCAAGGACGGCGACGAGGGTG
The DNA here is from genome assembly GCA_036378855.1 of Gemmatimonadales bacterium. Classification (GTDB taxonomy): domain Bacteria; phylum Gemmatimonadota; class Gemmatimonadetes; order Gemmatimonadales; family GWC2-71-9; genus CAVVWJ01. Next base: position 3,801 of record DASUVR010000307.1, read on the forward strand.
ACACCTGGTCTGGCTATTCAGCACCCAGTGGCGACCGTTTGATCGTTCGAACCGGCCAGGCGGGCATCGAGGTCGATTCCCTCGAGACCGCCATCTCGGAGCTGCGGCGGGTGGCCCAACGAGTGGGCGGCTTCGTGGCGGACGCATCCATTCAGAGTGGCCGGAATCAGGTGCGGTCGGCCACCCTCCAGCTCAAAGTGCCGGCCGACCGGTTCGACGATCTCACCGAAGGGCTGCGACCGCTCGGTCGTTTGCAGTTCGTCAACGTGGCGGCGGAAGATGTGAGCGAAGAGTTCGTGGACCTGACCGCAAGGGTGGCAAATGCTCGCCGGCTGGAGGAGCGGCTGATCGAGCTGCTCCGGACCCGCACCGGCAAGCTCCAGGACGTTCTCTCGGTCGAGCACGAGCTCGCCCGGGTGCGGGAGGAGATCGAGCGCATGGAAGGCCGGATGCGCTTCCTCAAGGCCAGCGCTCGGCTCAGCACTCTGTCAGTAAACCTTTACGAGCCGCCGCCCCTGGTTGCCTCGGTGCCCGGCCATAGCCCGATCGTGGAAGCGTTCAAGACGGCGTGGCGGAACTTCGTGGGCCTGGTGGCCGGCGTCATTGCCTCACTCGGTTTCGTGGTGCCGGCGGTTATGGTGGGGTGGGCGGCGGTTATCGCGAGCCGAAGATATCGGAAGCCTGCGTAGCGGTCGGAGGGGCGGAGGGGCGCCCCTCCGCCTATTCATACCGCAATGCCTCTACCGGATCCATTCGTGACGCCTTGCTCGCCGGATAGAGGCCGAACAACACCCCGGTGAGAATCGACGCGAGCACGGCTGCTACGACCGACAGCAGCGGTACCGCAGCGGGGATGGGCGTAAAGGAACGTATCCCCCAGGCGATCAGTGCACCCAGCGCCATTCCCACGATACAGCCGACCAGAGTCAGCGTTGCTGCCTCGACCAGGAACTGGAACATGATCTCCCGCCGGGTGGCGCCCAGCGCCTTCCGGACCCCGATCTCCCGGGTGCGCTCGGTAACCGAGATCATCATGATGGCAACGACACCCACGCCCCCGACCATCAGCCCCACGCTGGAAAGCGCGATCATCACCACGAAGAACGCCGCGGTGATCTTGTTGAAGGTGTCGAGCACCCGGTCCTGCGTTACCACCGCAAAGTTGTCGGGTTCGCCCGGGCGGAGCCCGCGTTTGATCCGGAGCGCGGCCGTCACCTGATCCTGCGCCTCCTGAATCGTCGCGGTCTCAGCGGGGAGCACCGCGATGTCCATCCATCCCTTCTCGTAGTCCGCCACCTTGGTGAACGTGGTATGTGGAATGGCCAGACGCGGCTCATCGGCGTTGCTGAAGAGCGACGCCGCTTCCGCGTGCAGCCCGATCACCTCGAATGGCTCGCCGAAGATCTTGATTCTCTTTCCGATGGCATCGCGCCGGGGGAAGAGCGACTGGGCCAGCTTGTCGTTGATGATCACCACCCGCGCACCGGCTGCGTACTCCATGGGAGTGTAGTTCCGGCCCGCCAGGATGTCGCCTCCGTTCACCAGGTTCCAGCTGGGAGTCATCCCCGCTATCGCCACACTCTTGAGCTCCACCCCCTCGAAGCTCACCGGGCCGTTGGTGTACTCGCCGATGTTGACGTCGCGCACCGCGGGCAGATTTCGGATCAGCTCCGCCTCATCCACGGTGAGCCACGGCATCCGGCGCCAGGGGGACAGCTCGTCGGAGCCGTCGGAAACGTTGAGCCCGCCGGAGAAATAGCGATACACGAAGAAAGTCTTCGGCCCAGCCGCCTCGAGAATGTTGGTGATGCTGTTGTTGATGCCGGTGATCGCCGACGCCATGGCGATCACCACCGTCACCCCGATCGCTACGCCCAGGATGGTGAGGGCCGCCCGGACCTTGTTTGCCTGGATCGAGTCCAGTGCAATGGCCGATCCTTCCATCATGCGGGAGAGCAGAGCTCCCTTTCGCTGGCCCTTCATTCCGCCCTCAGCGCGTCAATCGGATCCAGCCGCGATGCCCGGCTTGCGGGATACACCCCGGCCGCAATGCCCACGCTCACCCCGAGCACTACCGCGACCAGGATGGACCAGGGCGCGACCGCGGCCGGCAACGGGGTTACCGCCTTCACCACGAACGCCAGCGCGATGCCCAGCCCGATCCCGAAGGCCGCGCCCACGGCAGAGAGCGTGGCCGACTCGACCACGAATTGGGCCAGGATGTCTCGCCGCCGAGCGCCGAGCGCCTTCCGGATGCCGATTTCCCGGGTGCGCTCGCTCACCGCCATCAACATGATATTCATGATCACAATCCCGCCCACAACCAGGGAGATCGCCACCAGACCGGGCAGGGCGACGAACAGCACCCGGGAGATCTTCTGCCAGCTGCCCAGCGCGCCCTCAGCGGTCTGAAACGCGAAGTTGTTTTCCTGTTCCGGTTTCAATTGCCTCCGGCTTCGCATCAGTGCTTCGGCCTCTGCCAGGGCGTTCTGCATTTCCGTCGGGTTGGCGGTCTGCACGATCAGGGCATCCAGGATGTTGATAGGACAGATCAGGCGCCGGCCTGGAGCGCTGAACGGCATGATCGCGAACTTGTCCAGCGAGAGGCCGAAGAGCGTCCCCTGTCGCTCTACTACGCCCACGATCCGGTAGGGAAGCCCGCCGATCACAACCTGCTTGCCCAGGGGATCCACCCCGGCCAGCAGTTTCTCGGCGAGCTCGGAGCCGACCACCAGCACCGGGAGTCCGGTGCGCACCTCCTGCGTGGTGAAGGTGCGGCCTTGGGTAATGACGTAGTCCTTGATGTCGAAGTAACTCTCCTCCGTGCCGATCAGGTCGATATCCTTGGCCACCTTGCCCTCATAGTGGACCGCCACCCGGTCCTCACAGAACTTGGCGAACGTGGCGGGCGTCTTGATCCGCTCGCGGACGTAGTCGGCATCGCCATAGGTGATTCGCGGGCGCCTGAGCCAGCCGCGCCACACATCCTCCGGCACGTTGCCGGTGGTGATGTAGGGTCGCTGCCGCAGCTGAAAGGTGTTGGCCCCGACCAACGTGTTGGCGAACCGATCCACCATGTAGCGGTTCATGCCCTGGACGATGGAAACCACCGCAATCAGGAAGGTCACGCCGATCAGGACGCCGACCAGCGAGAAGAAGCTCTTCAGCTTCTGAGACCGAATGGTGCGAAGCGCCATCCGGATGGCTTCCAGGAGACGCACTACGACGCCTTGGTTTCCCGGGCCTTGGTGGTGTCGGCCTGGCGGACCTTGG
>DASUVR010000308.1:0-4844 GCA_036378855.1 Gemmatimonadales bacterium
TCCAGACAGCGATGCCAAGGTTGGGCTGTTCACCGGCAGGCTGCCCAGCAGAAGCACTGCCTGATATCGGTCGCTGTCCATTCCGGTGCCACGGCGCTCCGGGCGGTAACGCGGATATCCCAGGGTGAAATCAACTGCCAAGGGATAGCCGGTCTGCCAGGTGAGAACGGCCTCCGCGCCAACTCGATTGCCCCCCGCTCTAAGGCTCACCAGGGCGGCGCGAGTTGGCCCGTTGAGCGCTTGGGCTAATGCGATCAGGGCTTCGGCTCGCAGAGGATTGCGCGCGTCCGCCGTCGGTTCCGCGTCATGCACCAGGATGGCATATCGCGCGCTCTTCAGCTTCTCGGCTATCACACCGGCGGCCTGAGCAGTCTTTGTGGCAGCTTTGAGTGAATTGCCCAGAACCCTGGCCCGGATCAGACTGAGCGCGGCGATTTCCTGATCGGCCGGGAGCTCGAGCCGGGAATCGGCTGCTTCCAGCGCCTGATCGGCTCCAATGCTGACCCCGATCACATAACGCCCACTCCGACCATCGGGCACCTGGGTTCCGACCGGTTCTACACTGTATCGGGAGAGGAACCGTGGGTAGCGCTCTCGCGGGTCTACCCCCCAGAACAAAAAGACATCACCCCGGTTGCGCACTTCGCCCAGCGTAGCCGAGGCTCGTCCACGGCGCTGCGCGGTGATCAGGCCGTTGGCTGCGGTAGGGGAAGTATCCGAATCGACTGTGGCTTCGAGCAGATCGGCAACCGCGAGGCCCGCGCGCTGAGCCTGGCTTGTCAGATCGGGGCCCAGGTACACCAGACAGCGACCTCGGGCCTCCACTAGCGCTTCAGCCAACCGCTCGATTGTCAGGTCCAGAGCGAGCGGCTGGCCGTCGCTGATCACTTGATTAGGAACCTGGCCATCTCCGAACCAGGCTCGTCCCAGGGGACACGCCGGCGTTACCTCGGTAATCCGGTCGTTCGAAACGGTGACGGTCAGGTCATCACAACCACAGCCACAGCCGAGACAGGTGACGTGCTCGATCCGACGGTCGGCGCTCATGCGGCTTGCCTTCCCGGTGATCTCATGGTCCGATAGATCATTCGAGCCCGCCGCACCAGACCGTCACGACACTCTGCCGGCGTCCGTCCTCGGGCGAATACGGTACAGATGGGGCGCCCCTTGAGGATGTATTCCCCAGGCCGGGGCACGTCTGCCACCCAGCTTCGGCGGAGCCAGGCCCGGGAGTCGCCCACTAAGCTGTCCCGGCGAGCAAATACGATCGCTTTGCCATAAGCGGCCGAGCTTTCGGGCAACAGAGGTATAGCCGCCAACTGGCGCTTGCAGGCGAGGACGTGGACACCAAAGATCGAGAGCCCGCGGGCCCGTTCGATCAGCTCCATGGAGGCGGAGTAGCGAGGGTTTATCTCGATGGGGTACGGTATGCCCTGCCGGACGATGAAGTCGACCCCATTCAAACCGATCAGGCCCAGTCTGGCTGCAACTACGCTGGCAACTCGATTCGCCAGCTCCAGGACCTCCGCCTGGCGGCTGAACAGCCGAAGCTGCGGAGCTCCCAGGATACTTCCACAGTAGCGATACCCCTTGGCCCCAAATCGCGGATCCCCAACCAGCTGCCGGGAGAAGCCCAAGATCCTGGCATTGGTCCCGTCGGCAGCAAATGAGATGGATCCGGGAACTCCGCTTATCCGTTGCTGGAGATACATGCCTGAAGGCACAGGACTCCCCGGGGCCCAGGCCGCTACCCCATGCCCGCCACCAGACCGGCGAGGCTTAACCAGCCAGGTCTCATGCCGTGACCGCCCGCTCGGGGGCCGGGTGCGCGACTGAACCCATGGCAGGCCACTACGCCGAAGAATTCGCATGAGCTCGAGCGGATCCCTGGCTCGCCGCAACGTCTCGGGTGGATTTCCGAGGAGTTGCCGACTCCGTGCCAGCCGGGCAACGGCAGCGGGGAAATTTTCGAAGTTGGAGGTATACGCGACCAGGCGGGCGGAGACTTTCCCTCCCGCATTGGCTGCTTCCAGCGGGACGTAAGGTTCACCAGGTGTGCGGGAACGCGCGAGCAGCACCTGCTGCGCTCCTTCCTCCAGGTCGAGATCCGCAAAGCCATCGATCGCGGTCACTGGATAGCCCGCTCGCACGGCAGACAGCGCCAGTGCGCGGGTGGTCACCCCGGCAACCAGGAGGCGGGGCCCGCCTCTGGGCTCAGGCATCCAGGGCGATTCCCAGTCGTTGCCGTGCGGTCTCGGGCGTGATGAACACCAGATGGTCGAGCACGGTGCCTCTGGCTTGCCGGAGGTTCAGCCGCTCGACCAATCCGGCATGAGTGCCGCCAGTCAAGCCATCGGCCAGCAGGGCCGCACCTTGCGCTCCCTGCTTGGCCTTGGCGGCGTAGCCACGGAGCAGGCGAACCGGGCCGAGATCCGCCAGGGCGCGGCCTAACCGTTCGAGGATGTGGGGTTCGGTCCCTTTGCGTCCGGACAGCAGAATTTCCCCGGCGGAAGGGGCGGAACAGCAGAGCTGGCGTACGGCTTTCACCGCGCCTTCGATGTAGGCATCGAGCGCGATTGCCCTTCTCTCCGGTTTCTGCTCGAGCATCGAGGCCACGCCACCCTGAAACAGCGCTGCCTTGGAAACGTGTCCGGCCAGGTAGGCTACCTCTCCGTCGAGCGCGCCCGGAGAGCGCCAGCCGATGGGTCCGCTGGATCCTCCCAGGCCGTCCACGATCTGGCCCTGCTCGACTGCAACACCGGCGGTAAACCCTCCGCCCAGCTCCAGGAGAATGAAAGACACCTCATCGGGCGAGCAGGCCATCCTCTCGGATTCCTGGTGAATTCCCAAGGCCGCGGCGCACAACTTGTCGGCAGTTCCCAGGTCCACCCGGTTCACTTTCCGGTGCTCGGGGACGGTGCCGAGATGGATGACGCCCGGCAGGTAGACCACCGGCAAACCTGAGGCGCCCAGCTGTCGCGCCAGATGCCGCAGCCCGCCGATGCCTCCGGGCTCATCCGGCGGCGCAAGGAAGGCGAGACGCAGGTCGTCGTCGGTGGCCTGAGCCGATCGAACCAAAGGCAGTCCGTATCCAGAGGGGCCGGCCACCAGGTCGGGCGGACCGGCTTCCTGGAGCAAATCGAGCAGCCGGTCCGGATGCGCCAACGCGTCCTCGGTTGGCCAGCTGTGATCCAGATAGAGCCGCCCGTCGGCCAGGCCGCAGATATCTATGCTGACCGTGCCCGGGTCGAAGCCTACGACGCGGGTCATGACACTATTTCTTCTTGGCCAGCTCTTTTTTGGCGACCGGTTCTCTGCGGCTGTCGGACGGCCGAGCCGAAATCAGTTCCCGGGCGATATCCGCGATGGCCTCGGCGTCCAGCACGAGGTCGTTCCGGGTAAAGAGCCGGGCCACGCACGCCTTGTGCAGCTTGGTCTTGAAATTGCCGACTCCGAATGCCCCGAACACCACCACGTTTTCCCGCTTGACTCCCGCGTCATTCACTTCAATTCCCTCGATCCCGAGCGGAGGCACCGCGTTCAGGTCCACCGCCACCTTCAACGATTTCGCACCAGTCCAGGCGGAGCGGGGAACCATCTGGACACCGGCGGGGCCGGAGTTGAGAAGCACATCAACGTCGCGCAGCAGATCCGGGAGTGCTGCGGGATCGTTGAGGGTCACCGCGTCCACATGTACGCTGAACCGGGCGCTGATGAACTGCCGTGCCTTCTCACCCTGCTCCGGCTTGCGCGAGGTGATGGTCACATCGGCTCCGTCCTTTGCCAGCAGCCCGGCAGCGCGCTGACCCACCGGACCGGTACCCGCGAGGATCAGAACTTTTTTCCCGGTAAGGTCGCCCAGCGTCTCCTCGATCTTGACCACCGCCGCAACCGCGGTGGTGTTCGAGCCGTTGGAGTCGAGCATGATGGACACGGAGAATGGCGCGAACAGGGCATCTTGAGCCATGGCGAGGAGCTGCTCGCCCGCGCTCATGTTGTTTCCCCCGATCCAAACCGCGGTGTTCTGCAGGTCCTTCGGGCCGCGGGTGAAGATGCAGCCGTGAATCAGATCCCGGACGTCGCCTTCAGTGACCCCGCCATAGCTCAACACCACGTCTGCCCCGGCGTCGTAGGCCACCACCTGGTCGAATACGCTCGGCAGCCGGGAGCTATCGAGCTGAAGCAAGAGCTTTCGCATCGGATACCACTTCTCCTGAACGGTTGACTCTAAAAGACGAGGGGCGCCCCAGCAGCGGGCCGCCCCTCGAAAAATCCGGTATCAGCGGGACTGTACGATCAGCCCTCGGCACCACTGGCGAAGGGGTGCCGCGCAGCCTTGTAGCGCTGTAGCACCTCGTCGATGGTGGGCTTGTTCTGCAGAGCCCGCTGGATCGACTCCTTCGTTGCCTGATAATTGTAGTCGTAAATCTTCTTGTCGCTCTCGGCCTGCCAGTGAATGAAGACGCCCACCAGAATGCAGAGATCGTTGGCGCGGCTCTTGTCAATGATGCCGGAGGCCACGCTGTCCATTACCGCACGGGCCACCGCCGCCTGGGCCGGGCCGAACATCTGAACCGCCTGCTTGGCACCTTTAATCGTGACTTTGTTGAAGAGCAAGGTGTCTGGCTTGGCAGGGAGGTTCGGGGTGACGACGGCAAGCAGGGTGGAAAAGCCGTCGGAGTTGTGGGAGAGCGCCTGGGTAAAGGCCAGACCTGCCGGTCCGGATTTGGAGCCAATGATGAGGTCGATGTGGGCAATCTCGTTACCATCTCCCACGAGCGATTCACCGATGAAGAATTCCCCAGCCATACCTGCCTCCATATCCGTTTTGTTGAAGAAGGAGA